>NZ_JAAHHG010000160.1 GCF_010692555.1 Okeania sp. SIO3B5
TCTCCTGACTCCCGTTCCCCTCTGATTGCCCTCCTGGGAGGGGTTAGGGGTAGGTTTCTTATTCCCCTCCAGGGGGGGTTAGGGGTGGGTTTAGTTGGCTAGGTCAGGAGTGCGTCTTAATCCAATCCTCAACCACACTCAAAACTCCCTCCACCTCACCACAAACTTCTTGTTCCTGAAACCGTAAAAATCGCACTCCCAAAGACTCCAAACGCCCTTGTCTTTCTACATCTTGTTCTTGTGCTTCAGGACTATCATGGGAATAACCGTCAATCTCAATGGCCAGCATCAACTTTTTGCAATAAAAGTCAACGATAAATTGATCGATGGGACGTTGGCGATCGAAGTCATGGCCACACATTTGCTTTCCTTTAAGGTGTTTCCAAAGGGTGGCTTCTCCAGGGGTCATGTTTTTGCGGAGTTCTCTGGCTCTTTCTTTTAATATTGGATTGTAGGGAATGATTTTAACTGCCATGAGGATGATAATGGTAACGCTTTTTTGAGTGCTAGTCTAACACATTTAACCCAACCCTAGCCTAACCCACCCCTAGCCTAACCCACCCCTGGCCTAACCAAACCCCAACTAACCCACCCCTAACCCCTCCCAGGAGGGGAATAAGAGGGGAACTGGAGGGGAATAAGAGGGTTGAGCGATCGCCTGACGGTTAGACAGAGCGAGCGCCTAATTTCTTAGCTTCAGAATTAAGTGTCAGAAGTATGGGCGAATGGTATTCGCCCACTGAGCGCGATCGCCTGACGGTTAGACAGAGCGAGCGCCTAATTTCTTGGTTTCAGAATTAAGTGTCAGAAGTAGGGGCGAATGGTATTCGCCCACTGAGCGCGATCGCCTGACGGTTAGACAGAGCGAGCGCCCTCTTTCCTCACTTCAGAATTAGGTGTCATGTAGGGGCGAATGGCATTCGCCCAATATATGCCATTCGCCCACTATAGCAACGCCCTATTTGCTTACTTCAGGAAGAGGCAGAGCCTAATCCTCCTTATCCTCAGCTTTAATAATCCAATTGACGTAGATGTTTTTGGGGCGAGTCTCGCTGCCACCGACTGAACTTGTAGATAAACCATCTTCTTCCTGATACTGTCCTTGACGATTGCCGTCTGGGTTTCGCGCTTGGTGTAAATCGTTAAACTCGATTTTGTGCGAATGCTTTTTAAACGCATCCTCTTGGAACGAACCAACTTGATCACCAGTATTTCCACCTGGTGCAGATGCGGTGCGGTCCGCAGCATCGGGATCTCGTCCTGTTCCAGAATCTACACCTCGGACAAATCGACCACGCAAATCGGGAACTTTGAATAATTCAGGCCGCGAAGCTGTGCCAAAATAGGTACCAATTTTGCAATATAGAGCTTCATAATCTTTTATTGGATATTCTTCTCCGTCGCAGACTAGCCATCCTTGATTTTCTAAATCTCGTGCATCATTTCCCGTAACAACACCCCCGTAGGCACTTATTGTGCCAATAGGAACTTCTCCTGTACTATCTTTGCTGCAGTCTACTTCTATATTAGCACTAGCAGAATTAACTTCTATACCAAAGAAGAGAGTAACCGCGAGAAGTATGGCGATCGCTGCGCCAAAAATACGTTTCTTGTTCATAAAATAGATGTTCTTTAGTTTCAGTGTTTACTTGATTGTTCGATCCAATTTCCTTGGACAAGAAATAACGGTTTGATATTTCCTGTCATGGCGATCGGGTCGATCGCTTTCGATGGCGAATTTTCATAATTTCAGATTCTCCTTTGTTTAGTGAGTAGGGTGCGTTAGGCGTTTGTTTGATCGATATAAGGAAACATTTGTCTTTTTCGCCGTAACGCACCGTTATCCTTTGTTTTGCTCAGTTACGCTGTCGAAGTTCGCACCCTACTGGACCTAGGGGTGGGTTGGCTTCCCCTCCTGGGAGGGGCTAGGGGTGGGTTGGCTTCCCCTCCTGGGAGGGGCTAGGGGTGGGTTGACTTCCCCTCCTGGGAGGGGCTAGGGGTGGGTTGACTCCTCCTGAGTTAACCATTGTATAACTGTTTAACCGGACTTGATATAACGCACCGTTATCGTTTGTTTTGCTCAATTACGCTGTCGAAGTTCGCACCCTACAAGAGCGGATATCCCACTCATTAGCGTTGCCAGGGACTTACAATAGGCGAACCTCCCCAATAAGTCGGCTGAGTAATCAAAGCAAACGGTAGTCCTACACTACTTAACATAGAAGGATTAAATGCAAACTTCCCATAAAGAGATGAAGCACTAGGCCGTTGGTAGGAAACAGCACTACTTCCAACTGAACTTACCTCAGTTGAGTCTGGTAATACTTGTTCAACTCCCTTAGTTACACCTGACGATATTATCGAACCCTGAGTAGAAATAGTTCTGACTTTAGTGGGAAGCGCTGTTAGCCATCTACCCAGAAGTGAAGGGGATCTACCCTTAACTGCTCTCGATAAACTTTCTGCCCGACTTCCTAAAGTTGTAAAGGCATCGTAAGCCTCGTCTAGCATTGTTGGACTATCAAGGGGACTCCCTATATTAAATCCAGACTTACTAGCAATAGCACTTTGAGCTGCTGATCTTGCACCACCAAATCCAGCAACTCCACCTGTTATGGCACCGCCTATGCCGCCAATTAATGCTCCTTTCCAGATTGCATCAGACAAACTTCCTGCGTTTTCAACCCCGAAAGCCTCATTAATTCCAAACTGTGCCGCACCCTGGCCAACACCAACGGCAGCACCGACTGCACCACCAACTGCTACACCAGCTACAACACCAGCTACCGTTGAGCCTCCTGCGCCTACAACTGCTGCTCCGGCAGCAAAAGACGCTACACCTCCAGCGGCTGATATTGCTCCAGCTACAGCACCAACTGCTACCCCCGCCAATACATAGAGTATGCTATCCTTCAATCCTAGTCCTTCTTTAACAGCTGTATAAGTGGCAACGCCAAAACCAACTGCTGCGCCGACTGCAGCTCCAATGGCTAATGCAATTAAAAACGCAAATTTTCCATTAGGATCTATGAGCATTATCGGATTGTTACCAGCATACAAATAAGGGCTGGCAAATTGCGCCTTGGGATCTGTAGCATAAAACCTTCCTAAACGCGGATCGTAAAATCGCGCTCGATAGTTATACAGTCCTAATTCGGCATCAAATTCTTGTCCGGTATAGCGATAACTAATAATTTCTGGATTGCCGTCAGCAGTCCCTATCAAGTCTCCAAAAGGTAGATAATCAAAGGTAGCAATTACTGTTCCTGTTTCATCTACCACTACACGAGTGGAACCGAGATGATCTTTGAGTACGGTGTAAACTTTACCATCTTTAACCAGGGCGACTAATCCACCAATACCGTGAATATATTGTATGGGTTTGTCGCTGACTTCTAACAGAGGATAATCATTTAAACCATGTACATATAATTTGGTTGCGGTTTGATTTCCTGAACTATCTTCAGATGTTTTCAATACTCGCTGATTTTCTCCGTCATACTTAAAGGAAACTGATGTTGCTCCCTCAAGTTGTACCTGAGTGGTTAGCTGAGTGAATGGATCGTAATCAATGTTGGAAACTTGACGATGAGAAGCGCTTTTAACGTTCCCATTGGCGTCATAACTATAGGTTTGAGGTTCGCTGTTATTACTAACTGTGTTTACCTTATCCGTATTCTGGATATATTCATACTCATTGGTTGTATCACCCCGTTTTAAGGTTTCAATATTGCCGTTAACATCATAGGTAGTGGGTTTGCCTACTCCTAAACTTGCTTGCTCATTTTGGGAATTTTGGGCAACTTCTAATCGTCCTAATTTATCGTACTGATATTGATAGTCATAACTTGGCGGTGAATTATCCCAAGTGCCATAATTAATGCTATTTTTGGCAATATTCCCGTTGTAATATCCCGCACCTTGATAACCGTTTTCGGTATAAGCAAGGGATTGTTCCATTATTAAGGAGTTATCTGCTTTCTGATTACCAATGCTGGTTATCCAACCGGGAGAGTTATAGTTCAGACTATTTTGTATTCCCTGATTATTTAGGTTTGCGGTTTTGAGACTGCTATCAGCATTGTAACTATAAGTGGCAAACCTTTGGGGATTTTCTGGTGTTCCTATGGCAATAGTTTCTCCTAAGCTGTTATACCTGTAAACTACTTCAGGAATATTGTTAGTATTATCGGGATACTGAATCTTGATGACATTTCCGAGATTGTCGTATTCGTAACTAACGGTTTGCGCTGCATATCCAGTAACTGTGAGAGTTTTGCTTGTTACATTACCAAATTGATCGTAATCATAGATTTCTTCGACGTCGGTGTTACCATCTCCTTGATTACTACTCAATATTTTCCACAAACGACCTATTATATAAGGATTTGAACCATCTCCATCAAAAATATACCGTTTACGCCAAGATGTTTGTTCGGGATAGTTGGGATCGGTATCAGCTTTTTCCTGTAGTTCGGTTCCATCACCCCAGTCTCCGGGAAACCAACCTTCCTCAGTTAAACGTCCTACAAGATCATACTTTTTATAGAAGATTATCTGAGATGTTAACGCTACTGCATCTACCATAAACCGAGGATTACCTGCGCGATCGTAGATATATTTGGTTGTACCGGAATCTGGGTTGGTTTGACTAATCATTTGTCCGAGGAAATCGTACTGCATTGTGATTTCCCAAGCGTCGGGTTGTGAATCTTCGGGAGGTACAAACTGATTAGGAAGTAAGACTTTAACTACATTTCCTGCATCATCATAAACAGTTCGAGTGGTTTGATAAACATCGCTTCCGGATTCAATGGGACCTGCTTTTTTGGCTAAAGTACGTCCTTGTTTATCTGTGAGAGTATAAACAGGTGTTCCGTCTGCATCTGTTAGTTTTTCGACTAAATATTCTCCTGATGGATAAGAATCTTCTGCAAAAAATCCTTGTGTATTTGTGCCATATTCTCTGCTGACAATATGGGTGTTACCATTGCCGATAGCAAATGCTTTCCCTGGTATTCCTTGCTGCATCGGACGATTCAATGGTGATGCTTCATATACTGTTCTGCTGTAAGGATAACTTTCATCTTCGGGGTAATAATTGGCAATTTCTCCTGTTAATTCTCCGGATTCCCAATTGATACTTTCAATGAATGATGTTCGATAACCGAAGAAGGTATTATCAAATTTTGCTGCTTTAGTAGCGATCGCCTGACGACTTAAGATGTCATAAACGATTTCTGTTACTAGACAGTTGCTTCCTTCTAATGCTTGAGTTTGTTTTTCTTTTCCAGCACCATCACTATAGGTAATTCCAATTTGAGGATTTTTAAAGGTGACGATATTAGAAAAAGCTACTTCATCAGCAGTAAATATTTCTAGCGCACCGGAAATATCATCTTCTATAGTTTGGGCAAATATTTGTTTACCGTCAGCATAGAATAAAACGGTATTATTGGCAGCGACTAATAACCATTCATGGGGAATGGAACCTGTATTAGCAACTTCGGAAGGTGTACCATTGAGGGTTAGAGTCCAACCTTGATTTTGTGTCCAAGTTACAATTAAGCGATCGCTAATACGAATACCTAATGGTTGTTCTGGTGTCTGTCTAGGATGAACTGATAACCTGACTCCATAGTTACTAAAGGATGCTGTAGATTGATAAGTAATGGTATCTAAGGTATTTCCTTTATGAACCAAAGCATTATTTTCTACCTCCCAATTATTCTCCTCCTGTTCCCTTCCTGTTCCCCTCCTGGGAGGGGTTAGGGGTGGGTTAAGTTGGGGGTTGGTTGGGTTAGGGTTGGGTTTCTTATTCCCCTCCTGGGAGGGGCTAGGGGTGGGTTTCTTATTCCCCTCCAGTTCCCCTCCAGTTCCCCTCATGTTCCCCTCCTGGGAGGGGCTAGGGGTGGGTTTCTTATTCCCCTCCTGGGAGGGGTTAGGGGTGGGTTGCCAATCTTCTCGCCATTGTTCACCATTAATAAAATTAGCATAGACACCTCCTGCTGCTGCACCAATAGTCAGAACACTATTAGGTTTCCCCTGAGAAAAGACATAACTTCCATTATCATTTTCTTGTCGAGTCAAATAAGATGTCGTAACTGCATTAACTGTTTCAGCAATGCCAATTTCTGCTACTTTTCGTTGGAAAGAGTCATAGAAGTTACGGATAGTATCGCCACTATTTCCAAGTTGTGCGCTGAGAATTTTGTACTTAGGTTCATAGACATTTCCTTGGAAACTACCGATCAAAGGAATAAAGCAAATATCATCAATTAAAAGAGATTTTGATGTTTTTTGATTGGATATTTCTAATCCTAAACTTGTTCCTTGAATTTGATTAGGATTAATTACATACTGCCAATATTTCCACTCGCTGTCTGTTGCTTCAATGTCTACAACAACAGGATTTCCTACAGGTTCATTGTTGCTATAAAATTGTAGTTTTACTTCAGCTTTACCACCATCTGTTTCAAAACCTGTTTCTGTTTTAAACCAAGCAGAAATAATATAACTTTGCTGAGTATTTGTTATTGTCAGATGTGTTTTTTTAGAGAGAGTAATATTAGGATTAAGTCCTAAACTAGAAACTCCTGTATGAGCATCTCCTGTGACAATTAAATCAGTTAAATTACCCTGATTTACACTCCAATCACTGAGATTTTCGTAAGCTTCAAAACCTGTATAAGTTGCTTCTTGAATAGTGGCATTGGCAAACTGAGCAATAGGATAAAATTGGTGCTTATCTAAAATAATAGAACTGTGAATTCCATTCACATCAATTACATCTTGTTCTACTCCATTAGAAGCACGAGAAATAACTTCTGAAATTTTTAACCAATCTGTTTTATTCGGTTCATTTTGATTATTCCATTCGTCAAAAACAGCACTTTCATTAAGTCCTTGATAACTTCTAAATGAACCCCATTTTTCCTCTCCCCAATCTTTCCAAGTATAAACAGCGATCGCTGTTATTTTATCGTTAGTTTTGTTAATGGTTTGTACAACAGGACTCAAGATATTTTGTTGTCTCAATCCATCATATTTTTCCCAACCATAAACAGAAGTTTGTGTCAGTATTTCCTCTTCACCTAGACTATTATAATTCTTAGTTTTCTCTGTTTTTAAGAATCCCGTTGCTGAGTCATATTCATATTCAACCTGTTGTTTAACTCCCACATAAGAAGCATTTCCATTAGAGTCTGTACTGCTAATTTCTTTACCATAGATAATACTTTCCTCTCCTTTTTGTTGGGCATAAAACCCGTATAAATTAATGTACCTTGACTCTCCTAATAGCTGTCTTCGGGTTATTACTTCATATTCAACAGTTTGAGAACTTAGCTCATCACCTGTGGAATTATAGACTTTTTGTTGATGCAGATAACCATGCAATAAACTATAGTAATATTCAGAATTTCCTTGAAAATCGTCTTCCTTGAATCCTAAAACTGCTCTTGAAAGTCCATTAAAGAAATTATATTCAGTCTTTCCAAAAGGAGTTAATTGTGAATTTTCACTACCTTGAATTACCGTAATCTGAGAATATTCAGTAACAATTCCTTGAGCGCTAATAACTATCTTACTTGTATCGTAATCATAGTTAGTCTGAACTTCTTGATATCCATCATTAATAGTTACTTCAACAACCGGAAAAGCAGTAACTTTGCCTTGAATTGATTGATTAGAAACATAATATAAATTCAAGCTAGAAGCTTGCTCAAAATCATCACTTCTGTAAGTAACAAAAGCATTAAATCCTGCTAATATTGTTCCAGATTTACCCTTACTATTTTCGTCATCGACATAAATTCTTTCCCCCGTAAGATATTTAGTATCAACAACCTTGCCATTTTTTAACAACAATATCTGAGTGTCTCCATTATCCATCTCATAAGCGATATAAGAAGGTGCGCGGTTAATGATACTTTCAGGTTTAATTCCTGATAGAATTGATTGTCGATCTTTATTTAGTGTTCCTTGATTATCCTTGTAAAAGATACCATTTCCAATGGTTACAAAATCACCATTGACAGTTGGTTGATACTCATCTCTTGACCAAGAACCATTTATAATAGGATATTCCCACCGATTATTGTACGGATTATAAGCTTTTATATCAGTAGAATTAGAATTTGAGGCGATCGCTAAATCCGAACCATAACCAAATTTAATTACTTCATCCCCACTACTAGAAACATTCAGATTACTATCTATCCAATCACTACCATCGTATCGCCAGAGATTACCAATATTTGCCACTAAACTACCTGTAGTAATAGAAGAGAAAAAAGGTTCTTCTGTCTCTTGAGATACATTGTAATCCTTAGTTAAAGGGGAATCTATATTAAACTCAGCATCCCATCTATAAATTTGTACTTGATAATCAACATTTGTATCAAGTTTTTTGATAAAAGTTACCGTGGCAGAACTATTACCTAAACTCAAATTAAAATAAGGATTATCATCATCATCTTTTTCAACTGAACTGATAGTAGCAATTTCTTTTCTTGTCCAATATTCGTAAATTTCATCTAGGTAATACAACACCAGTTCACAACGTTTAGCAACAGCATCATAGATACCAATAGTGAAATAATTACCAAAAGCATCTAAAACATAATTACCTTGACTTATAGTTATACTTTTATCCTCCCATCTTTTTAACTGCTGATTCCAAACATATCGGCCTAATTGTGTCGTATCAGAAGAGCAGAAAACTACAAAATTATTGCCAACAGCAAGGTGTGTTTGAACATCACTTCCAGCTAAATCCAAAAAGTAATTTTCATAACTCCATCTTCCGAAACGCCCCATATCTTGATGAAATAAATAAACATTCATCAAATCTTGATTTGTTTGCTTAAAACTTAGTGCAAAAAAATCTGCTTGAGTTACTACCTGCAAACTATCAATATCTAGCTTAAAATTAAACCCTCCTGAGCTTGGTTTATCGACTATCCAGTTACCATTCCAACTATAGATTTCGAGACTTAAATTTCCCCGACTATCATCATAATAAGTAACCACAACATAATCACCACCAAACCAAACACGAGGAACACCTTCACCATAAATAGTAGTTTTTCGCTCAGTCCCAATTAGATCCTTTTTTTCATAATTAAAAGTAGCTATACCACCAGCAGGATAAGTAATATGCTTTAAAACTCCACGATGGATATTGTTATTTATTTCCTGGGTTTCATATTCAAATTTATAACCCGGTAAAGACTCTCCCTCTGGATTTTTCTGAGTTATTCTTGTGAGATAACGTTTATAGAAATCTGGGTCATTAAAATCATTCAAAGAAACATTATTAAATTCATAATCAAACTGAAGAGAAAATAATAGTGAATTAGATTCTTCTTTCACTTCAATAGAGCTAAGAAACCTTGTTTCATATCTATCCTGATAAGCATAAACATTTCCGCTAGGTTCATGGGGAGCTTGATATTCTCTTATTTGGTTATCATACTGTTTCTTTTCATAGTTAAAAGTAATAGTACGTCCATCTAAAGCAGTAATTTTTGTTAAGTAAGGAGCTTGGGTATATTTATAACCGCCACTGCCAATTTCTTTGGCATCAACTTCTTCATAGCTAAAAGTAACTTTTTCACCCCAAATATTTTGGATTTCTGCTAAATTCCAACCTAGGGCAAAAGGTTCTTGTCCTGATATATTCGTAGTGCTATCAATCCAGTTACCATTCCTGCCACTCCATTTGATACCCCATTGAATATATTTATTTTCTGGTAAATTATCTGTCTTCCCACCATAAATTTGCTTGATTCCATTTTCCTTAATAATCACCCATTTTTCTTCATTTCGGTAATAGCGAATATCCCAAGGTTTATAATCTTCTGTCTCAAAATTCCATGCACCATCTTGAGTTACTCCATTTTGATATAGCCGATTAGCCGAACCACCAGAAACAAGATAATATCGATTATCATAAATAGAACCTGTATTTCTGTTATCAATAGCAATCATTTCATAAGGCATACTCCATCCTAATCCGAGAATACCCGTCGGTGCTTCCAAATTCCAAGTGTCCACGAGATTTTGAATATTACTCTGGTAGATGATGACGACTTTCACATCTAGATCCCCTCTGCCCGGAAGAGATATTAATTCTAAAGGAAGGTTAACATCACCTCGAAAGAGATTAACTGCATTAGGAATATTTCCGATACCTCCCCCATCCATCTGAAACGTTTGGATAGCAGGTAGTTGAGATAAAGTGCTTGGAGAATAATTGTTAGAAACCATAATATACTTTGTAAGGGCAAGAAGCGGAGGACATTGAACTTAAGAATCTTTAGGTATAGACTTGGGAAATCAGCTTTGTCCAAAGTCCAATGTAAATATCAAGTTCAGCTCATCAACAAACTAAAAACTAATATATCATTACAAACGCCTCCAAATAATTAAAAATAACTGATAACTGAAATGACTATTACTTATACATTTTTGGGTAAAGGTGGCACGGGTAAAACAACTATTGCATTTGCCACTGCCAAACTATACGCTAGCCAAGGTAAGCGAGTTTTATTTGTAGGACAAGAACCAACTCCAACATTATCCTTGCTATTAGGTGCTAATATTGGCCCAGAACCTACAGAAATAGATTCTAATCTCAAAGCAGTCAATATTCAGGCAGCAAGTTTACTAGAAAGTGGTTGGGAAGAACTGAAGAAGCTAGAAAAGGAATACATCCGTACACCCTTCTTTAAAAATGTTTATGGTCAAGAACTGGGAGTATTACCAGGAGTAGAAGGAATCCTGACTATTAATACTATGCGCGGATATAGTGCCAGTGGGCAATACGATCTAATTATTTACGATGGCACCGGAGATAAAGAGACTTTACGACTTTTGGGTTCTGCGGAAACAATGAGTTGGTATGTTCGGCGCTTTCGTCAAGTAATTCTCGACTCAGATCTATACAAAGCTATGTCTCCGTTTGTTCAACCTGTTAGTAGCGCTATTCTCAATGTTGACTGGACAGGTGATAACTTTTCTCAACCCACTCAACAAGCAAATAAAATTTTGGATAATGCCAAAGCGGCCATCGCCGATCCAAATCAGGTAGCGGCATTTTTGGTTACGACAAATGATCAGGCAGCGATCGCCACAGCACGCTATTTATGGGGGAGTTCTCAACAAGTTAATCTTACTGTAGGGGGAGTAATTCTCAATCAAGCGGATTTAGCGGATAATGTTACTGATGAATTTGCACCATTATCCGTAACTCCGATTCCCCGTCGTTCTAATGAAGATTGGCAACCTCTAATGGATGCTCTGCCAGATTTTAGTCAAGCAGTTAAGGCTCCGAAACCGATTATCATAGATATTCAAAAAAGTCAAGTAAGTTTATTTTTGCCTGGTTTTGATAAAAAGGAAATTGGGCTTACTCAATATGGGCCTGAAGTAACAATTGAAGCGGGAGACCAGAGAAGGAATATTTTCCTTCCTCCTCCTCTGAGCGGAAAACCTGTGACTGGTGCAAAATTTCAAGATGGTTATTTGATTATTTCTTTTTAATTAGGGAGTAGGGAGTAGGGAGTAGGGAGTAGGGAAGATGGGGAGTAGGAAAAAAGTTGAAACAGTCCAGTAGTAGACTGACACGCCTAAAAATGTAGGTTGGGTTGAACGGCAGTGTTAGCGCAGCTTCCCGAAGGGAAACCCAACAAAACCTTACTAATGTTGGGTTTATCCTAACGGATAAGCTCCGAAGATCGTCCCTCAACCCAACCTACACTTATTGCACCATTTTAGCTGTGTCAGTCCAGTAGTGGACTGTTTCATCTAAAATGGTGCATTAGATTTAATTCAAAAGTCATGCCTTTAAAAGTAAGAATTTTCAAGTTAAAAGCGCTCTGCACAGTTTGAGCTGTGCATCCATCTGTGCATCCGTGGCCAAATCCGTGTCTGGCCCTGACTTCTCTAAAGCACCATTTTAGCTGTGTCAGTCCAGTAGGGTGCGTTAGCGTTTGCGCAGCATTCCGCAGGAAAGCGTAACGCACCGAAGTATTTAGTATTTAGGAGAGCTAGGTGCGTTACATTTCATTAACGCACCCTACTAGATTACTAGATCTAAAAGTAATAGCTAATACCTGAATGCTTAATATAAATTACTTTTACTAATCAAAATAATCACATTAAAAATGACTAATCAAGAACAAAAAACAGAACAAGAAAAAGTTGAAAAAAGCACTGGTAAAGCCAGACAATTGTTAGGAATGAAAGGTGCTACAGGTGGAGAAACTAATATTTGGAAAATCCGTTTGCAATTAATGAAACCCATAACTTGGATTCCTTTAATATGGGGAGTAGTTTGTGGAGCTGCATCTTCAGGAAATTATAGTTGGAATCTAGAAAATGTGTTGATGTCTGCTGCTTGTATGTTATTAGCAGGACCTTTGATGACTGGTTATACACAAACTTTAAATGATTTTTATGACCGGGAAATAGATGCTATTAATGAACCTTATCGACCTATTCCTTCTGGAGCAATTTCTATTCCTCAAGTTGTGACTCAAATTGTTTTTTTGTTGTTAGCAGGAGTTTGTTTATCGTATTTCCTAGATTTGTCTGCTGGTCACGATTTTCCAATTATTACTATGCTTTGTTTATTTGGTGCATTTATAGCTTATATTTATTCGGCACCTCCACTGAAGTTAAAACAAAATGGTTGGCTGGGAAATTATGCTTTAGGTTCTAGTTATATTGCTTTGCCTTGGTGGACTGGTCATGCTTTATTTGGAGAGTTAAATTTAACAATCGTAATTCTGACTTTGTTTTATAGTTTTGCTGGATTAGGAATTGCCGTAGTTAATGATTTTAAGAGTGTGGAAGGAGATGAAAAGTTGGGTTTAAAATCATTACCAGTTATGTTTGGCATTGGTACTGCGGCTTGGATTTGTGTATTAATGATTGATATTTTTCAAGCTGGAGTAGCGGCTTATTTAATTAG
This sequence comes from Okeania sp. SIO3B5, assembly GCF_010692555.1. Classification (GTDB taxonomy): domain Bacteria; phylum Cyanobacteriota; class Cyanobacteriia; order Cyanobacteriales; family Microcoleaceae; genus Okeania. The sequence continues at coordinate 12,980 of NZ_JAAHHG010000160.1, forward strand.
TATTAAAGAGAATTTGTATGCTGTAATTTTGCTATTGATGGTAATTCCTCAGATTACTTTTCAGGATATGTATTTTCTCAGAAATCCTCTAGAAAATGATGTGAAATATCAAGCAAGTGCCCAACCTTTTTTAGTATTAGGAATGTTAATTACTGGTTTAGCTTTAGGTCATGCAGGAGTTTAATTCAGTTATCAGTTATTAATAAGGAAGAAGGAAGAAGGTTAAAAATTTTCTAATGTTGATATTATTAATTTGAACTGGAACCCGCTCCTACTATTAGACTTTTCCAATAAGAAGAAAGAAGGCTAAAAATTTTCTAATGTAGGGACGTTGCAGACAAAGTCTCTACTTTTCTTAACTTTCAAAAGACAGAATAAATTAGATTTCATCCAATGACAAAAAAAACAAAAAAAGTCGATATTAGTAGTAAACGTCTAATTGGAATTGCCCCCAGTCGTTGGGTAGAATGGGTCATTTCAGTTATCAGTTATCAGTTATCAGTTATCAGTTTTTTATCACCTTAAAAGAGTCAGCTTCAGACCCAGTTTTAATGAATTAAGCAAGCATTCGCTTGATTTTTACTACATTTTCGACTAGAGAATTGAAACACAATAAGAACGAGTTTGAGTTGCTAATTTAAGGTAATGAAGCTGATAGCTGATAGCTGACTGCTGAATGCTTACTACAAAAATGCCACGTCGGATGCGTGCTTATGCCGCATTAGCAGAAGAAAAGTACAAAAAACCTGTTTATCCGGTATTAATAAATATCCTCGAACCAAGCACACCCACAGAAATAGTCAATTGTTATGAATCAGAATTTTTGAATCTCAGAGCATATCAAGACTATCGAGTTATTAACCTGTGGGAAATAGAAGCACAAACAGTTTTTCAACAACCTCTTCCTTCTCTACTTCCTTTTGTTCCTATTCTTAAAGGTGGAGGAGAAGAAGCAACTGTTAGACAAGCATTACAACTTTTACGGGAGGATGAACAACTTTTAGAATTAGAAAATTTACTAGCATTTTTTGCTACCTTTGTATTAAAGACTGAAATAGTACAACAAATAATGAGGTGGGATATGGCAGTTTTGCAACAATCTCCCTGGTATCAACAAATTTTACAAGAGGGAGTAGTATTCAATAATTAATAATTAATAATTAATAATTAATAATTAATTATTAACAGTTACCTCTCCTTGAAAAGAAGAGGATTAACGCTTAAGGAAAATTTTTTCTCCTTTAAAGGAGAAATTTTAAACCTTAATTATTCGGTAAAAATTGCTTAATTTTTCTGCTTCGATGAGGGGTTCAGTTCTCAGAGATTACTTTTAACTTTTAACTTTTAACTTTTGACTTTTGACTTGATTTTAGATGTTGGTCTACAACAATAATGTACTCAGTAATTTTAGTTAGCCTCCTGTCGGAGGAACTGCGTTAACAGTTATCAGAAATTACTTTTGACTTTTGAATTTTGACTTTTGAATTTTAATTGATGTGATGATAAAAGCTAATACAATTGACAAAACTAATACTCAGATTGAGCCAGAAAAATCAGAGGAAAAAGTAGAATCCCAGAATTTATACCTGCGCCTATCTAGCTATGGTTTACCACATAAAACACCATTTTTATTAGGCATATTATTAACAATTTTTGGCTCGTTTATTACTTTCTTTGTCCCCCAAATTAATCGCTATGTTATTGATGTAATTATTCCCGCAAAACAATTTAATATGCTCCCTTGGGTAGCAGCACTTATCCTGTTAATAAGTTTTGCAGGAAGTATCTTGTCTTTTTTGCAATTGTATACCATAAAAATATTTGGAGAAAATACAATTAAAAGTATTCGTATAGAGCTATATCAACATCTTCAATTCTTATCTATTAATTTTTTTGAAAATCAACGTACTGGTGAATTAATATTACGATTGGGAAGAGATGTAGAAATAGTCGGGCAATTACTTAATTCTAATTTAATCGCCATTCTAATTGATAGTTTTGCTTTTATTGTCGTTTTTATTTATCTATTAATCAGTAATTGGCTTCTGGCAATAGCGATCGCCCTGACTTGGCCTTTAATTATTTATCTTTTACAGTTTACTCAGAAAAGACTCAAAAAAATATTCCAAGATACGAATCGAGCAAGAGAGATAATTAGCAATCATTTACAAGACACTATATCGAATATTACAATCATTAAATCTTTTGGTAACGAGCAGTATGAAATTGACCGATTTAGTGAATTTAGTCAGAATTATATGGATAAAAACCTTCAGGCAACTCGGTTTTTAGCTATATCTACACCAATAATTAATACCCTGAATAAACTAGGTAATGTAATTGCATTAGTTTTTGCTTCTTGGGGAGTAATGGTTGGTAGTTTGACTGTTGGAGAATTAACAGCTATTTTGACTTATGTCACCCTCCTAAATAAACCAATTAGTCGGTTTAATGGGTTAATAGGTATGATTCAAAAAGCAACGGTATCAGCTCAAAATATTTTTTCAGTTCTAGATACTAAACTGGAAGTTATTGATAAGGAAAATGCGATTAATTTAACTTCTGTTCAGGGTAATATAAAATTTGAAGAAGTGGGATTTGGTTATCAAGATAGGGAGTTAGTTATTGAGGATTTAAACTTAGATATTAAACCAGGAACTTCAGTAGCTTTAGTTGGTTCTTCTGGTGCTGGAAAAAGTACAATTGCTAAAATAGCAGCACGTTTTTATGACCCTAAAAATGGGCGCATTTTGATTGATGGAAATGACTTAAGAGATGTAAGTTTAAACTCATTGCGATCGCATATTGGCATTGTTCCTCAAGAGACTTTACTGCTCTACGGTACGATACGAGATAATATTATTTACGGCAAGCTAGATGCGACAGATGAAGAAATTGAAGCAGCAGCAAAAGCCGCCAATGCTCATAACTTTATTATGAGTTTTCCTGATGGTTATAACTCTATTATTGGTGAGCAAGGAGTGAAACTATCAGGAGGACAAAGACAAAGAATAGCGATCGCCCGAGTTTTGCTAAAAAATCCCCAAATTGTCATTTTAGATGAAGCAACTTCAGCTTTAGATTCTGAGTCAGAAAAATTAATTCAAGAGTCTATAAAGAATCTTTTTCAAGGACGTACTAGCTTAGTTATTGCTCATCGACTTTCAACTATTTGTGATGTTGATTTAATTGTAGTTCTGGAAGAAGGTAAAATTGTGGAAATGGGAACTCATGCAGAATTAATTGCTAAAGAGGGGAGATATGCTTATCTCTACGGACTACAATTATCTGAAAATAAGTAAGCAGTCATCAGTTATCAGCTTTATTACCTTTAAAGGAGAAAAAAGCAATAGCTGAATGCCTACTAATGCTGCTTTTAATGATTTATTAAAATTAATTCAAGTCGAATATATAATGTACGACCAGATTTTAGACTTAGATTGTCCATTTTCTTTTGAGCGCTTGTATAGTCATCCTGGCTCTCTTATTCCCTATGAACAGGGTGGTACTCGCAAACAAATTGCAATTATTGGTGGAGGAATTGCGGGACTTGTTAGTGCTTACGAACTAAGTCAACTCAACCATAAAGTTACTTTATTAGAGGCTAATTCTCGTTTGGGAGGAAGGATTAAAACTCATTATTTTAGTGATGGAACTTATGGAGAATTAGGTGCAATGCGGATTCCTGCAAGTCATGGTTGCAGTTTACATTATATAGATAAGTTTAAGTTACCAAAAAGACCTTTTATTAATTACAATCCCGCAACTTTTTATTATCTCAGGGGAAAGAAAACTCGTTTAGATAGTTACCAAGAACTGTTTTCTGTTTATAATTTAACCCCTGATGAAAAAGAAGACCCTGGGGTAATTTACGATCGCTTATTGTCAGAGTTAATTAATACTTTCTCCGAACAGGAGAAATGGGAATTATTTGCGCCAACTTTTACCAGCGATAAAGTTAGAAAATACGATAATTTAACAGTCACCGACTTTTTTCAAAACCATCTTTCTCCCGATGCTTTTCAATTACTAGGTCATGCTACTGGAGCAATCCATTATGAAAAAGTTTCTCTATTAAATGGTTTAATTGACTTCTTTGCTTGGCATCAAGTTGAACAATATGAGTTAATTGGAGGGATGGATATTTTAATTAAAGCTTTCGTTAAAAGAATATCAGGAACAATCCAGACTGAAGCCAAAGTAACAAATATAGCAATCACAGATAAAGGGGTTCGAGTTGACTGGAATAAGTTGGATAAGCAACATAATGCAGAATTTGACTATATTATTTGTACTGTTCCAACTACTGCTTTAGCTCGGATTAATTTTAACCCTATCTTGCCTAGTAAACAACAGGAAGCTATTAATAATTTAGGTTATTGTAGTTCTAGTAAAACTCTATTACACTGTACCGCTCGTCCTTGGGAATTTGCTGAAAATATTTATGGTGGGGGCAGTTTTACCGACTTAAATATTGAAAAGTGTCGGTATCCTTGCGATAATGCTCAATTAGATACAAATAACTTTTCTCAACCTCATTTTGTGGCTAAAAATAAAGATATTTCCTATCAGCCATCTGTATTAACTGCTGCTTATCGTTGGGAAGATAATTCTAGAAAGTTTGTTACTTTAGATGAGTCAAATAAAACAGATTTAACCTTAGAAGAAATTTCCCAAATACATCCTAATATTAAACAATATACTGATGATGTTGTTCATAGTATTTGGGATGAAGATAATAATCCGGGTTCAGGTTCTTATGCCTATTTTGCCCCTGGCGATCGGGAAAAATATCAACCTTTTCTTGGTCAACCTTATCCTATAAATAATCCCCGTGTATTCTTTGCCGGGGAACATTTAGGTATTAATCATGCTTCAATTCAAGGGGCAATTCAAACAGCGGTTTCAGCAGTTATTGATTCAATTGCCTGAGTTGTTGTTCAGATAGCCCAGTTACCCAGGCAATCTATGCCATTTCATTCCTTCTTGGAGTAGATTCAAAGCACGGGATAATACTTGAGATTCTGCCTTTTGGGCTCATTGTAGTCCAATATCGGGAATCTCTTGAGGTAGGGCGAGTAACTCTCCTTCTTATAAGGTTGCCCAGCGCAACCAAGTGGCATTAACTTCTTTGCAACTGCCCTGCCAACGCACCAATACCAAACCTAATGCTTAGCTCACCCTTTGACCCCGATTATTGAGGGGAATAGGTTGATTTAATTACGCTCAAGAGGTTTCCCAGGCTAAAACGAAATTTTTCCGGTCTTATTTAATTTGTGTTCCTTAAATAACACTAATCAAATTACATTATGGTTATCGCCCACAAGTCTGTTTGCTAAATCACTCCTAATTGCTTGTCCCTCAGATAGGCAGGAATTTTTGTACTTTTGATATCTTGTGTGAAATCATCTAGCCATTCCATTCTCGGATTATCAGCAGCCAAAAACCAAACTGTATTGTCATCAATGTAAGGTTTCTCCTTGGAACGATAAGCAATTAGTAAGGCAATTCTGGAGCCACTCTCAATTGGTCGTGTTCTGTGCAATGTACGCGTGAATTGGCCAAAAACTGAGTATTCAAGGCGTGGTTTAACAGTAAGTAGTTTTTCTTCTGGGATTTTGCCGTTCTTAACAAGCTCCATGCGTCCTTCATCTTCAGAACCTTTATAAATCTGCATCTCGCCACCAACAACATCGCTTAGTTCGAGATTGATGATTTCTAGTGAAGGTACAGCATCAGAATGCCAGAACAAGCTCCCATCATTGGGATTCATAAAATGAATGAAACAGCGTGCGATAGATAGTGGATAAACCTCTAAACTATTTCCGACAAATGACTCAAGGCGAGCGATACGTTCTTTATCTTCTAAGAGCTCGTTGATTTCTATAATATGTTTATGAGGTTCACGAATATAGCTACTGCTCAAGCAGCTTGGACTCGACAAACTGTTTTTAAGTGCGATCGCTTTCCTTCGTATAGTGTCTAAAAGAGCTTGATCATAATTATTCTGGAACTGAACCATTCCTAGATCGGAAAATTTCCAAAAACTCGGACCAATAAGTTCTTCACGTGTGTAATGATGAATGATATTCATAGCTATTTTTGAATTTTTCAAGTACAAAGTTATTTGCATTCATTGTCTCTATACTAAAATAATATAGAGATTATAAAGTTTGAAGTTTGATGATGAGCTTAAACTATTTGTTATAAGCCTTAACAAATACCAAAGGTAATGCCTAGCTCTCTAAGCCATCGACGATAAGCAACTGAACAACGATCGCTAGGGACATGGGTTTCAAAAGGGATTGCTCCCTTTGGATTATTTCCAGAAAGTAAAGGCAAACGTGCTGGACATTGCGACTCTACCATTGGTGCATCCTCACTATACAATTTGTCTTG
>NZ_JAAHHG010000161.1 GCF_010692555.1 Okeania sp. SIO3B5
AAAAGAGGGAGTAGGGAGTAGGGAGGGGGGGAGGGGGGGGGTGGGGGAGTGGGGGAGGGGGGGAGTGGGGGAGTGGGGGAGGGAATATTTTTAACAAAGGGATTAATAATTACTCTTATTCAGTATAAAATTTCAACAAAAATGTACTTTTTTATACCATAAATCCCTAAAAACTTCCCCCTCTCCCCACATTCCTCACACTTCTTTTACCCACTAGCTTTCTGTATGACTAGGGTTTGCGTATGGAAAGTCTTTTTCCTGGGGTAGGAGACAGGAGACAGGAGACAACCCACCCCTCGCCCCTCCCCCTCCCAGGAGGGGGAGACAGGAGGAACGGGGAATGAGCGAGGAAGTTAGGAGTAAGAATTGTTCCTGAATTTTTATGCCCAACTATGCGCCTAAAATACTAACTTTTTGAGCGTTTTAGACGTGATACCAGGTACTTTTTAAAGGCCCCAAAAAGGCACTTGTCTTTATATGTCAATGCTTTTAGATTTAATCAGCAAGCCCTAACTAAGTCTAAAATCAAACTCCTATTTCTCTATACTTCTTCCCTCGACAACTTTTTTGCGTTGAATAAAAAGTCATGCGTAGGGGCGAATTCTACCCAATAACATAATAGTACCACATTTTTTTGATTTTGAGAATCCTATTAGCTTCCATCCAGGGTTCTTCTGGTGCTTCACACAATGATAATTTCTATCATATCAGTAGGATAAATCTTCAGTAATAGAAACTCATAATTAATAGACATCTCTAGAAAATAGGGAGTAGGGAGTAGGGAGTAGGGAGTAGGGAGTAGGCAGAAAGAATTAATGATTTATGTAGGAGAATTAAATTGATTTTTTATTATTGGAGATGTCTAATCAAGTTGCAAATGTTTAAGCTGATAACTTTTATTTAATTTTGTCCGATCAAAATAATTGGGTCGCGCAACCCCGCCTTTTAAGGCGAAATATTTTTGGAGCTTTTCTCAAATGCCCGTTACAAAAATAACTTCTGACTTCTGACTTCTGACTTCTGACTTCGTTAAAGATACCCTCAATTTTAGAGCGTGAAAATTGATACTATAATAGTTGTACTTCTGCTCAACAATAAACATTAAAGTAACTTAACAGGACAATTATGGAATCAACAACAACTCAATCAAATACCTCAAATATGGATATGCCAAAATATGGTTTACCAGTGACAATAATTACAGGTTTTCTTGGTAGTGGCAAAACCACTTTACTCAACCATATATTGCAAAATCAACAGGGTGTAAAAACTGCTGTTTTAGTCAATGAATTTGGAGAAATTGGTATTGATAATGAATTAATTGTTTCTGCCAATGGAGATGACACAATGGTAGAACTTAGTAATGGTTGTGTTTGCTGCACTATTAATGAAGATTTAGTTAATGCTGTTTATCAAGTTTTAGAAAGACCAGACAAAATTGATTATATAGTTGTAGAAACTACTGGTGTAGCTGACCCATTACCAGTAGCTTTAACTTTTTTAGGTACTGAATTACGAGATATGACTCGCCTAGATTCAATTATTACTTTGGTCGATGCTGCTAACTACAGTCTTGATTTGTTTAATAGTCAGGCAGCATATAGTCAAATAGTTTATGGTGATATTATTTTGTTAAATAAAACTGACCTAGTTGAAAAGACAAATTTAGACTTAGTAGAAATGAAAATTAGAGATGTTAAAAAAGATGCGAGAATTATGAGGACTAGCCAATCACAAGTAGCTTTGCCGTTAATTCTAAGTGTGGGTTTGTTTGAGTCGGAGAAGTATTTTGAAATAGAAGAAGAAGCTCATAGCCATGACCATGACCATGACCATGACCATGACCATGACCATGACCATGAACATCATCATCACGGCCATAACCATGACCATGACCATCATCATCACGGCCATGACCACGACCATGACCATCATCATCACGACCATGACCACGGCCACCATCATTCCAACCATTTAGAAAATGATGGTTTTACTTCTATTTCTTTTCAAAGTGACAAGCCTCTTTCTCTTAAGAAATTCCAATATTTTTTGGATAATAAATTGCCTGAAAATATTTTCCGAGCAAAGGGAATTTTGTGGTTTGAAGAAAGCCCTCTACGACATATTTTTCATTTGAGTGGTAAGCGGTTTACTATTAATGATGATGAGTGGAAAGGTACTCCTAAAAATCAGTTAGTTTTGATTGGTCAAAATTTAGAACATGATAAGTTGCGATCGCAATTAGAAGACTGTGTTATTGCTTAAAAAGTTATTCAGAAGGAAGAAGAAAGAAGGAAGAAGGAAGAAGGAAGAAGGTAATAAATTTGACTTGAAATTCCTACAAGCAAAAAATACTTTCTCTCTTCTTTTTCTAGAATAGGAAGTGCTGCACATTGATTTTGCCTAGGAAAATAGACATCTCCAAAAAAAACAAATAAAATCAATTATTATCCATAAATTATCAATTATTTCTCTCTGTTACCCGTTCCCTCTTCTCTCTTTCGGAGGAGATGTCTAATTATTATAGTGAAGTTAAAAGCAAAAGTTAAAAATTAGGAATGAGGAAATAATTTAATGTTTAATAATGAACAAATTTCTTTGTTTCCTAAATCCTAAATCTAACTGAATAATACCCAATTCACGCATTTTTGCTACATCTTCTTGAGAGCAGGGAGTAGGGAGTAGGGAGTAGGAGAACAACGAATAAGATATCTTTACTTTATAGAAATAATGCCTAAAAACATTACTTAATCTGTAAGCATTCAGCTATTAGCATTCAGCTATCAGCTTTTTAAAGAGTCAAGCAAAGACTAAGGTTAGCTGACAGAAATATTTCATTCATAACTTTTAATTCTCCTTGACGACTAATTCCTTCTTCCAAGATAATGAGTTAATAATTCATAGCTGATAGCTGACGGCTGAATGCTTACCTTAATCTGACTTATTACTTATTTAATTTAACAAGGAAGAAGAAAGAAGGAAAGACCGAATAACCCAATGGACGGGGATAGTCAACAACCTACCACTTCCTGTTTTATAACCCCAATAAGCTTGTCAACACCCTGTAAATGGCGGGGTATTAAACCCAAAATCAAAAGATTATGAAAAGAGTAGAAAATAGTAAGTCTTCCTTACCGAATAATTAAGGTTTAAACCTACATTCCGCACTTCAGATTGTAACATTAATAGTAGTATATAAATCCGTACCTTGGTAGGTATTTATACTATGCAAATCATCTTAATTACTTTTTTCGTCGATCAAATTCCGAGTAAAAAATTTACGCATAAATACTTGCTATACATGATTACTTAATCACAGTAGCTATAATTTTCTTCTAAAATTCTGTCTCCTGTCTCCTGTCTCCTGTCTCCTTCTTGTATACTACATTTTGTGGTGCGGAATGTGGGTTTAAAGCCTCTCCTTTGAAGGATAAAAAAGAAAAAATTTTCCTTTTAGTCAATCCTCTTATTTTCAAGGAGAGGTCATTTCAGTTATCAGTTATCAGTTAGCCTCCTCCGGAGGAACTGCGGACTTCAGTACCTCTGCAATAAGGAGACAAAAAAATACGGAATTCTCTTTTTTATCCCTTTAAAAGGGGAGGCTTTAGACCACAATTTTTCGGTAAATTATACTAATTTAGATTTATTATTGCTCCCTAGTTTCTTCTTTGCCAAAAGAAAAAATTATGTAAGCATTCAGCACTCAGCCATCAGCTATCAGCTATTGATTTATTACTTTTTTAATAGGAATTAGTATTGATAGATCTAAGGAGAATTAAAAGTATTGAAAAAAAACTGACCTTGACTATGGAGACTGTATATTCATTATTTATGAAACATCTAAAAGTTGAGTGCTAATAGCTGAATGGTTACAAAATTATTTTTAACCTTTAACTTTTTTTGTTATGCGAGTTGTGATCCAAAGAGTGAACTTTTCTCAAGTAAAAGTAAATGGAGAAATTATCGGTAAAATTGGCAAAGGATTAAATTTACTTGTAGGTATTGCGACTACTGATACAGAAGTAGAAATAGATTGGATGGTGCGTAAATGTTTAGATATTCGTTTATTTCCTGACCAAAATAGTAATAGTAACCGTTGGGAAAAATCAGTCAAAGATATAAATGGTGAGTTGTTAATAATTAGTCAATTTACTCTTTATGGAGACTGTCGCAAAGGTCGTCGTCCATCTTTTGATAATGCGGCATCTCCTGAAGTTGCTAAACAACTTTACCAGCTATTTGTAGACCGATTAAAATTGAGCTGCTTAAAGGTAGAAACTGGTATATTTGGAGCAATGATGGAAGTTGAAATTGATAATGATGGTCCGGTAACTCTATTGTTAGAAAGAGAAGCTACTTCAACAATTAATAATTAATAATTAATAATTAATAATTAGGGCTTGCTGATTAAATCTAAAAGTATTGACATATAAAGACAAGTGCCTTTTTGGGGTCAAAAAAAGTACCTGGTTTTCAGCTCTTCATGCTCAAAAAGGAGCATATTTTAGGCGCATAGTTGGGTAGAAAAATCAAGGGACAATTCTTTCTCCTACCTCTTCTAAATTCCCATTTCTCCTGTTCCCCTCCTGGGAGGGGGAGGGGCGAGGGGTGGGTTGTCTCCTGTCTCCTACAAAGAGCAAAAATACTTTATTCAGCAAGCCCTAATTAATTAGGGTTTGCTGATTAAATCTAAAAGTATTTACAGATAAAAGTAAGTGCATTTTTAGGGCGAAAAAAGTGTAATTTTTTAAGCTTGAGCGACCAAAAAATTAGGATAAAAGGCAGAATAATTGCAGAAAAATCAAGGGATAAAATATCCGACTAACTCCCCTAAATTTCCCATTCCTCCTGACTTCCCCTCCTGGGAGGGGCTGGAGGTGGGTTTACTCCTACTTCATACCAAAAAACTTCCATAAGCAAACCCTAATTATCACAATATTTAATAAAATCTCTATGAATTAAGCTATTTTTTCCACCACAAAAAATATCTCTATACCTAATTCTCTGTTGCCTATTTACTTTTTCTAAAAAGGATTTTCATAACTTAAATGTAAACTCTATATAAATGGGATAAATAAAATTTCGGGTTGACGAACCAAGATAGGGGTATTTCCACACCATTTTTTTTCAATGGTCGAGGCAAAATTAATGTTATAGTACTATAGCTAATGGAATTACCTCATAAACAGGTATCATCTTGATATCATAATTGTTAAATTAGGGTAGTTCTAAACTTAAAAATTTAGTTAATATAATTTTAGATTTTAAATAAGGAAAGCTATGGGATTTTTTGATTCAGAAGTAGTTCAACAGGAAGCTAAACAATTATTTGAGGATTATCAATCCTTAATTAAGGTAGGAAGTGACTATGGTAAGTTCGACCGAGAAGGTAAAAAGATTTATATTGAAAAGATGGAATCTATTATGGAGCGCTACCGTATTTTTATGAAGCGCTTTGAATTATCAGAAGATTTCATGGCTCAAATGACTATGGAACAACTTAAAACTCAGTTAAATCAATTTGGCATTAGTCCTCAACAAATGTTCGATCAAATGCACACTACTTTAGAAAGAATGAAGTCTGAATTAGAAAAACAGTCTTGATTTTATCGATATAAATAATTATTTAATATTTTAAGCAAATTATTTCAAACAGTTTAGGAAAAAACTATTTACTTTTTGAAGTTATAGGAATAAACGGTTTTCTTTCCTTGGCTGAATGACGGTATTATTTTAAGCAATGGGGAGTCACTTTCAATCTATCTGAAAATGTTGCAAGATGACTCTCGTTATAATCTTCGATTTAGCGGGAGATGAATTGCAGCTTAAAATTAATTGAGCGGTAGCGAATCCCTATTTTAGGTAGCTTTGGCAGGTTTTTCCAACAGTCTTGAATTACTTCCGACATTGATACTTGTATTACTCTTGCATAATATTCTAGTCTAGACTTTTCATCATCCGTTAATCTTACCATTAAATTATTTCTTCGCGCCCATTGGCAAGTTGCTAAATCTACAATAAAATATCAGTATGTTCAGAAAGTAATAAATTGTCAATGATTACTTTGACTTACCAGTACAAACTTAAGCCGAATAAGCAACAGGAATCTGATATTAATCATATTCTTGATATCTGTAAAAGCGTGTATAACTATGGCTTAAGAGAGCGTAAAGACTGGCTAAATTCAAGAAAGTCACCAATTAATAGTTGTTCAATTGTTTCTGAATATATTATCTCTGCTGATGCAGCTTATCCTAATTACAATCATCAAGCCAAAAACCTAACAATAGCTAAGAAGACTAATACTAAATTAAAGTCAGTTAATGCTCAAGTTTTACAACAAACTTTAAAGACTTTAGATAGAGCATTTTCTGACATGAAATCCCTTGGTAAAGGTTTTCCTAGATTTAAGAAAAAATTGAGAAGTTTTATTTTTCCTGCAATGCTCAAGAATTGCTTAGGCAATAATAGAGTTAAACTACCTCAACTAGGTTGGATAAAAATAAGACAAAGTAGGCAATACCCAAATGCTTTTCAAGCTAAACAAGCTAGGATAGTCAAAAAAGCAACTGGTTATTATTTGATGATTACTTTTACTTCATCAGAGTCAGCTCCAGATCATCCAGTAGGCAAAAAGTCATTAGGAATAGATGCAGGTATAGAAAGTTTTGTAGCTACTTCAACTGGAAAATTAATCAAATCTCCTAAGTTTTTATTGAGTAAACTACGCGAGCTTAAATTGCTGCAAAGAAGACTTAAGAAAAAAAACAAGGGGTCAAATAATTGGTTAAAACTTCGTATGGAAAATAGCTAGACTATATGAAAAAATAGCTAATACTAGACATGATTGGCATTTCAAACTAGCTCATCAACTTTGTGATTTAACAGACAATATTTTTGTTGAAGATATTAACTTTAAATCTTGGTCTAGAGGTATTGTCAGAAAACAATCTAATGACAGTGGTATCGGTCAATTTATTAATGAAATACTTCCTTATATCTGCTGGAGCCGAGGCAAGTATTATGCCAAAGTTGATAAGAATTATACCTCTCAAGAATGTCCTAAATGTGGGCATAGAAACAAGAAAAAACTCTCACAGAGAAATCACAATTGCAGCAACTGTGGATATCAAATAAATCGTGATATAGCTGCTGCACCCACCCCCATCCCCTCCCGGGAGGGGAGCAAGAGGGGTGGGTGAGGTTTAATAGCCGTGGGGCACGCGGTTTAAAGAGAAAGCTTGTGGAGATGGTCTGGCGGGGGTACAACTCAACTTGTTTGATTTGTTACCTAGTTAAGAATCTGAGAAACAAGAATCCCCCCTTATAATCGAGCGATTTAACGGCGGGAGTGTCAAGGCCTATCAAACTTATATGCTGGAGGAAAATATTCTCGGCGCTGGCCACTCAAAGCTTGGTTCATAAAATCACGCCAGATCGGTGCAACAGTAGTACCACCAGTAGCACCATAATTCAGAGGCCGATAATCATCATTACCCACCCAAACAGCCGTTGCCAACTGAGGCGTATAACCTACAAACCAAACATCTCGCTCAGAAGAAGTCGTACCAGTTTTTCCAGCGGCCTGACGACCAATCTTAGCTCTAGTAGCAGTACCTCGTTCAATTACCCCCACCAATACACTATTAAGTGACGCGACAGCCCATTGATTTAAAACCAACTTAGGTTTAGGAGTATTATCCAACAACACATTTCCACTGGTATCTGTCACCTGTACAATAAAAGTAGTATCAGAATGCCAACCATTATTAGCAAAAGTCGCATAAGCACCCGCCATCTCCAGAGGTGTCAAATCAACCGAACCAAGTGGTAAAGAAATAACAGGTTCCATCGGACTCTTAATCCCTAAAATGCGACAAACCTCAATTACCTTATTAAGCCCAACATATTGACCAATTTTCACCGCTGGTATATTCAAAGAAGACTCCAAAGCCTTACGAATACTAACAGAGCCAGAATATCCACCGCCATAATTTCGAGGAGAGTAATAACCATTACCATCTGGATAACTAACTCGAGTATCAGACACAATTGAATATGGGGAATATCTACCCGAAGCAAAAGCAGTGTAATAAACAAAAGGCTTAAAAGCAGAACCTGGTTGCCTGCGAGCTTGAACAGCACGATTATATTGACTACTCTTAAAATCTGCCCCACCAACCATTGCCCGTACAAAGTGGGTGCGTGGATCAACTGCCACTAATGCCATTTGACCTTTGTCCCAACTCCGATAAGTCCCACGGTAATATAAAATTTGATGCCATTCAGTCACGGTTTTTTCGGCCATCCGTTGGAAATTCATATCAATGGTCGTTTGTATCCGCATTCCTCCCTTGAGAACAGCATCTTTACCAAACCTCTCAGTTAACTCCTGAACAACTGCCTCAGTAATATAAGGAAGTTCACTCTGGCGAAAAGAGGTAACTTTACCCACTAATAATCGTTGCTTGAGAGCCTCTGCTTCCTCTTCAGCAGTAATCCAATTAAGTTCGCGCAGTCTTGCTAAAACTGTGGCCTGACGTTGCTTGGATTTTTGGTAATTAATAAATGGACTATACTCTTCTGGCGCAGGAATCATACCTGCCATTAAAGCCGCTTCAGCCAAAGTTAAATCTTTGGAGGATTTATTAAAATAGCTTTTTGCTGCAGTCTCAACTCCATAGAGATTATGACCCCAGTAAATTTGATTGAGGTACAATTCTAAAATTTCGTTTTTATCGAGAATTTGTTCCATCCTAATTGCCAAAACTGCTTCAGCCACTTTCCGACTGAGTTTGGCTGTTGGGGAGAGAAACAAATTTTTCACCAACTGCATAGTAATAGTAGAACCACCTTCAACTGTTCTACCCCGCTCTAAGTTGGCCACAAAAGCACGCATAATTCCGATAGGATAGATTCCGTAGTGATTGTAGAAGTTACTATCCTCGATCGCTAGAACTGCTCGTTTTAAGTCTGGAGAAATTTGGTTTAGGGGAATTACTTCTCGGTTGGCCTCGTCATGGAGACTTGCCAATGGTCTACCTTTGACATCATATATATGAGTTGTTTCTGAAGGTGTGTAATTTTTTAGTACCCGAACATCCGGAAGATTACGAAAGCTGATTGCTAAACCTACCAGTCCACCAGCTACTAATGAGCTAGTCAGCATGGTGATGCCTAGTACAGTACCTGCTGTTACCTTACTGACAGATTGAACAAATTCAAAGACTGGTGAAATTTCAGACTGAGATTTTGTAGTTTGCTTATGTGGGAGGGCGTTGGTGGACACTTTGATTTAACTTCCTTGACGAAATTTCATATTTGAGCAGTCCTATTGATATTCCTCTGGCTGAAGCACAGGGGATTGTTAAGCAATCCAAAACTGGATTCTTAAAGGCACGATCAAACTGCCTCTACTGACTTCTTTAAGGGAAAACCTTAAAGTTGCCGTTACTTTTTTGAGGATGTTAGCTGTGCCATTGCAATCGGCATTAACTAACAAATTTATATTTCTCACAGGTTTAACTTTGAAATTATATAGTCCAATTTTGGCTAAAGGCAATAGAAAACGTATAATCTAAACTATGTCTTAGCTTAACAAAACTCTAAATAGGGCTTGCTGATTAAATATCACGCGCATTGACAGATATTGGTTTTCGGCAATTTATGTCTGGAAAAAGTATGAGCTTTTGAGAAGTTCTGGTTAAAAAAGTGAGGATTTTCACCGAAGCAAAAGCCGAAAAATCACTCTTACTATTGTTTTGGCCACTGACTCTATAATTCCCGTTTATTCTACGTTCTAACTACTGCCTACTGTCTACAAAGAGCAAAAAGACTTTATTCAGCAAGCCCTAAATATAGAGTTGCTTAATAACTTAAACCATCAGTTTCTTGAGATTTAACTCCCAACTAGATTCGGCAAGGGGTCTCCCGTTATAATCTCCGATTTAACGGGAGAGAACTTCACAATCAAGCTATATCAATAAATTCAAACTAAATAATGACTGATAAATTTACATGGCTGCGTCGCGGTATCAGTGAAATTTTTCCAGATAGACCAGATTCTACAAACCCTGATGAAAACTTACTTCAAAGATTGGCCAACTCAGACCGACCTTTGCGAGTTAAATTAGGAATTGACCCCACAGGGGCAGATATCCATTTAGGTCATAGTATTCCGGTTCGCAAACTCCGGGCATTTCAGGATGCTGGACATACAGCAGTATTAATCATAGGAGATTTTACCGCCAGAATTGGCGACCCTACAGGGAAATCTGAAGTCCGAAAACAGTTAACTTCCGAGCAGGTGCGGGAAAATGCCAAAACTTATTTAGAGCAAGTCCGGCCAATATTGGATTTTGACACGCCAGGGCGGTTGGAAATTCGCTACAACTCAGAATGGCTTTCTAAATTAGACTTGGCAAATATTCTGGAACTTTTGGCAACAATGACGGTGGGGCAGATGTTGGCAAAGGAGGGTTTTGCTCTTCGTTATCAGCAGGAAAGCCCTATCTATATCCATGAGTTTCTTTATCCTTTGATGCAAGGTTATGATTCTGTGGCTGTGGATGCTGATGTGGAGTTGGGGGGTACTGACCAAAAGTTTAATATTGCTGTGGGACGAGATTTACAACGGCATTTTGGTAAAAAAACTCAGTTTGGTCTGTTAATGCCGATTTTGTTGGGGACTGATGGGGTACAGAAAATGTCTAAGTCTCTGGGAAATTATGTGGGTTTATCGGAAGACCCTCTGAGTATGTATTCCAAGTTGGAAAAAATTCCTGATGACCAGATAGAACAGTATTTTGAATTATTGACTGATTTATCTCTGGATGAATTGCCAGAAAATCCTCGCGAAAGACAAAAGTTGTTGGCTTTGGATATTGCGTCTCAGTACCACGGTAGGGAAACTGCTTTGTCAGCTCAACAAACGGCTTTGAAAGTGGTGCTTGAGGGAGATATGAGTCAAACTGAGGCAGTGCCAGAGTTTTCTTTGGCTACTGTGGAGTTTCCAGCGAAGTTCTTTTATGTTGTTAGTGCTAGTGGTTTGTGTAAGAGTAGCTCTGAAGCTAGGAAAAAAATTGCCGGGGGAGCTGTACGTTTGGATAACGACCGTATATCAGACCAGAATTTGACTTTTGACTCTCCGGCAGACCTTGATGGTAAGATTCTACGGGTGGGTAAGAAAAATTTTGTCCGCTTGGTGAAGGATTAATTAATACTTTTGTTTAGACTCAAAGTCTGAAAAAATTAGTAAAGAGAAATTTTGACTCAGATGAAGGGGAATTTCTCTTGGTGAAAATTATTCAAAACTATAACGTCTTAGTTTTTTGTTTGATTGCCGAAAATTATAGATAACTGAGAATTAATCAATACTTTTGCTCAGACTCAAAGTCTGAAAAAATTATTCAATAATTGATAATTGATAATGGATAATTGATAATTACCTCTCCCTAAAAGGAAGAGGATTGAATAAAAGGAAAATTTTTTCTTGTTTCCCCTTGAAAGGGGAGGCTTTAAACCTAAATTATTTAATTATTTAATTATTTAATTATTAATTCTTCGGTAAAGAGAAATTCTGACTCAGATGAAGGGGAATTTTTCTTGGTGAAAATTATTCAAAACTATAACGTCTTAGTTTTTTGTTTGATTGCCGAAAAATAGACGAGTGAAAATTAATCAATACTTTTGCTCAGACTCATGGTCTGAAAAAATTAGTAAAGAGAAATTCTGACTCAGATGAAGGGGAAAATCTCTAGGCAGAAATGACTCAAAACTTTGACGTTCTCCTCTGCCTAAAGGCAAGAGGATTCTAAATATCACTATGCTCGACTTTCTCTTTCGTCGAGTCGGCTTATCTATTTGGGTTTCCCCATCCAGACAGAGGCCAGTCTCTCCAGAGATGTTACTTTCCCCGCGCCCCGGGGTAGTTGATAGTTGCTTGAGAGCAGATTGGAGAGTATTAACTGCGGCATTTGCCTCCTACGGAGGAGCTACGCTAACGTCCCTATCTGCTTCATAACCACAGTGAGGACATTTATGAGTTCTAGTGCTTAGAGTTTTGCTTACTTTTTTACCGCAGTTTGAGCAGTTTTGAGAAGTATTGAATGGCTCAACTGCAATAACTGGAATGCCATAAATGCTACCAAAATACTCTAACCATTCCCTGAATTTATACCAAGCTGCATCATTAATTGATTTGGCCAAATGATGATTTTTAACCATGTTACGCACTTTTAGGTTTTCTATCGCTACCAAGTCGTTAGACCGGATGACGTGCTGCGCTTGTTTACAAGCCCAATCGTTACGTCTGCGTGATACCTTAAGATGCGCTTTACCTAACCGATTCCTCGCTTTGATCCTGTTTTTACTACCTTTTTTAGTACCAGATAAACGCTTCTGTAGCTTTTTGATTTTGAGCTCATCCTTTCTTAAAAACCGAGGATTATCAACTTTCTTTCCTTCAGAATCGGTGTAGAAACGATTTAAACCTACATCTAATCCTGTTTGCTTTCCTGTTAATTCTTTTTTTTCCTCCCTGGTGTGGTCAATCAAAAACTGAGCATAATAACCGTCATACCTTCTAATTATTCTGACTCGTTTAATTTGTTTGAGTTGATAATAATGAAGGTTGCGACTTCCCCATAGTTTAAAAGTACCAGCTTCAAATTTATCAGTTAACACCAAATAACGTCTATCTTCCGACAATTTGGTGGAGTCGAAGTTTTGTACTCTACTGATGCTCTAACCTGATACTTTTTAAACTTAGGATACCCTTTTTTACCAGGCACTTTAGCTTTACAGTTTTTGTAGAATCTTTCAATAGCTGCCCAAGCCCTCTCAGCATGAGCTTGTCTTGCCATTGAATTCAGCTTTTTTGCCCAGGGAAAATTTATATTATCTGCTAAGATTTTACAGTATTTGTAGGCATCACTACGACTCTTAACCTGCCCGTCAATCCATGCTTTGATGATGCTATTGCGGACAAAACGTCCGGTACGAATAGCCTCATCCAGCTTTTCGTATTGGACTTTTTCTCCTTCTAATTTCATCTCATAAACCAGCATGGTTTGATTGTTTTTACCTACGATAATGTTGTAGCATTAAAAGCCAGAAAATGACAACTAACTTGGCAAAAAAGCCGTCCTGAAAGGACAGGGCTTTAAACCCATTTTTTTCGGTAACGAAAGTGATGAGTATTAATAAAATTATCGTTCCGTTGGATGTTCCGACTGAGGTAGCAGCGATCGCTCTGATAGACAAATTACCGGAAATAATCTGGTGGAAGGTTGGTCTAGAATTGTTTGTTAGTTGTGGCCCAAAAATTATCTCAATTCTCAAGGAACGTCAGAAGCGGATTTTTTTGGATTTAAAGTTTCACGATATTCCTAATACTGTTGCTGGAGCTTGTCGAGCTGCTGCTACTTATGGTGTCGATTTATTGACTATCCATGCTACTGCTGGCAGAGTGGCTTTGACTGCTGCTCAAGAAGCTGTTGTGGAAGGGGCAAAAGTTACAGGACAAAACCCACCGAGGTTAATTGCTATTACTATTTTGACCAGTTTGACTTCTCGTGATGTGGCTTTTGACCTGAAAATTCCTCTGGAGTTGCCAGAGTATGCTTTGCAGATGGCTTTGTTGGCTCAGGAATCTGGTTTAGGTGGGGCGGTTTGTTCTCCTCAAGAGGTGGAACAGTTAAGACGAGTTTGTGGGAATGATTTTTTGTTGGTTTGTCCGGGAGTGAGACCAACTTGGGCGGAGAAAGGAGACCAGAAGCGATCGCTTACTCCTCGTCAGGCTATTAAGGCTGGTGCTGATTATCTTGTTATTGGCCGACCTATTACTGCTGCTGCTTACCCGAAAGGGGCTTTGGAGCGCATTTGTCAGGAAATTTAAAGGGCGTTTTACTAAAAATATTGCTATGTTTGATGCTCGATTGTTTCAAACATCACTTCAGATAAATAGTACTATATTTAGGTTGAACAAAAAGTCATGCGTAGGTGCGAACACCTCCCAATAATTATATACTATCAAAATTTTTGGCAGAATGCAAGGCTAAATATCTTTCGATTTTTTTTGAGCTTCATAAAATGATAAATTACCTTTACCGAAAAATTGGGTTTAAAGCCTCCCCCTTTTAGCTATGCTTTACCCACATATTTCTTAACATAAAACTTGACAAAACTGACAAATTATGGGTAAGTCTTAGTTCGGCTTTTTTGGGAGAAAAATGTATGAAAAAGCACATTTATCTGTGAAATTTTAAATATTTTTACTTAGATACTATGATTTTTTCTCCGTGTCTCCCCCTCTCCGTGTCTCCCCGTCCGCACAAGGGTTTCAGGAGTTATGGGTAAGGGATAGCCCTAAAAGGGGGACTTTATGTCATACTTAAAAAGCGGAAAGGTATTCAACCGCTCTAAAAACCTATAGCTACCGTTCCTTGTAGCGTTTGCACCTTGAAAACTGCGGTCAGACCCCGCGTCGCCGTTAGGCGCAAGGGAATGCTGACCAAGAGAAGAGTTATGGGGTTTTGTACAGGAATGCTTGTACTTAGGAATTGCTCTAAGCAACAAGTATCAGAGAACCAAAGTTTTTTAGGTTTGAACTGTACCGTAGGGCATAGGTCCACAGGCTCTTGGAATAGAGTAAACGCGCAGGCGTGAGAACCATCTCTGGGTTAGATGCTGCAAGGTGTTTAATTTAAGTGGACTCGTTGTTGGCGTAGCCTTGCGTCAGCAAACCAAGAATCCTGGTTTCAGGAGAATCTCCGCGCCTTTAGGCCGGAGAGTATGTCAATTCTAAGCTATTCCTCATCCTCATACCAATTATTTAAAATATTGCTTGCTACAACAGTCGCGATTAATTACCGTTAGGAAATTCTCAAATCCTCAAACTTATTAAATTTTTGGAAAAAACTGCTGAACAGTAAATATTTTTCAGACATGATAACTTTCAGGGAAATGGAAATATCAATCTGAAAATCCTAGAGGCGAATGCTATTTTATTTGAAAATATTCATTTCTATAATCACGATTATTAGTACAGTTAGTGACGATTTATCTTTACCTAATTCCCTATTTTTGACGATTGACAATTATTTGATGGTCAGAAAAAGACGACCTAGAAGACCTAGAATAGAAATAGAAAAAATAGAATCAACTGAGCCTCCGAAACAAAAATCTACTTGCCCAGAAAATTCTGAGGATTTAGAAATTATAGCCGCAGATTTAATATTAGATTTACCTGGTTATGTTAATCGTGAAATTCAACGCGATCGCCAATCAAATGAAGATTATTTAGAACGGAATATAGTTATAGCAGGCCGTCCTGAGTTTGAACCTTTACCAATAGATGATATGCCTTTTTTTCAGGAGGATATTAATCAAATTTTTCTGACAACTTTAGAAAGGCAATATCGAGATAGTCAGGTAGTTGAATTACAAAAATTTCATTGGTTATTTCTGAAGAAAAGTCAGAGACAATGGGAGTTAGTTAATATGTTTTCTATAGAAGAAAGTTTCCCAGGAAATTTACCACCACAACCAGAAGATAGTAGTAATGGAGTATTTGCTAGAGGTATTAGAGTTTGGTTAGAAAAATGTTATTTTGAAGATAGGAGTCAGGAGACAGAATGAGGAATGATATGAGTGCATCTCATATTTGCAAAAATACTTTCTTCCTATATATTCCCTATTCTCTATTTCCTATTCCCTGTTGCCTAAAAGCGATAATTTTTTGGCTTTATTCAAAATTGAGACGCACTCAATAATATAGGGTTTGCGTATGGAAAGTCTTTTAGTAGTTGTAGGAGACAGGAGACAGTAGACAGGAGACAGGAGACAGGAGAAATGGGAATTATAGAGGAGGTAGTCGGAAAAATTGTAAGAGTGATTTTTCTGCCATAATTGTCCAAAAATACTAGCTTTATGCAGCTCTTTGAGCCGAAAAGCTGGCACTTTTTTAGAGCAAAAAATGCGCTCAACCTTTATATGTCAATGCTTTGGTATTTAATCAGCAAACCCTAATATAGTAAAAGGAAGAAAGCGTTTAGTTATCTAGGCGATTTGTTATCTATAACAGATTGAATACTCTCCTTGCTTAAGCTCAGGAGATTCTAATAAGGTTGTTTCAGGACTGGTTAAAACCTAGTCTTTCTACGTTTTATTCTTATTAACTGACCACAGTCTTATCCTGTGGGGCGAAGTCAAAATCGCCCTAGACACTCCACTCAGGTTCTATCTTAAATATAGATAGGGTTTGCGCTCAAAAGTCTTATGGGTGAGGGTAGAAGACAGGAGACAGGAGTTAGGGGTAGGGGTACTTAGAGGAAGTAGGAGTAAGAATTGTAAGAATAATTTTTCTGCCCAACTATGCGCCTAAAATATGCTCCATGCATGAGCATGAACAGCTGAAACAGGCGCACTTTTTAAAGGCCCCAAAAAGGCACTTGTCTTTAATATGTCAATGCTTTGAGATTTAATCAGCAAGCCCTAGATAGAAAAAAGCAAATGTAGCCCCAGTTTAGTCATATTATATAGAGATTACTATTCTCTTTAGTTACGATAAACGTAGCTTTATTACTGGGGCGGAAGGATTCGAACCTCCGAATGGCTGGACCAAAACCAGCTGCCTTACCGCTTGGCGACGCCCCAATTCGTCAACAGTTACTATATTAACACTTATATCTAGGGATTTGTCAAGGATTTTTTTGAATAATCTTGAAATTTTGAATTTTGAGGATTTAATGTTATTTAAAGAAGCCAAGTTATTAACTAGCTATCAGCGCTTCAGCGCTTCAGCACTTCAGCCTAAAACCTACATTTAAATTACAAAATGTAGTATAAAAGGAGTCAGGAGACAACTCAGCCCTAACCCTCCCAGGAAAGGTAGTACGGCCGATCTCCAACTTTGATGTCGGCAAGGGGTCTCCCGTTATACGAATGTTAACGGGAGGGGAATTGCCGACCAACAAATAAACCGCGTAGCGTCCACTTAGTTTCTTGCATTGTGTGCTTTTTGTGTTATTGGTGACTAAATCAGGGGTAGCGGTAATACGCACCTGATAACAGCACGCTCGAAAACGACATAGAGTATGGGGCTCAATTGGTGAAGTTAAGCGTCAACCCGTGAAAAGGTAAAACTCTTGAGGAAGCGTATCGGAGTACAGAATTGTTTAGTACAAAAAGGCGGTGGGTCTCATCATCTGGTGTCTGTGGAGGGTTAAGTGGTTGCACTCCCTTTGTTTCGCTCCGCGACATGTAACGCCCAGCGTTGCGCCAGCAAAACAGAAAGCCCGCGTCCGTGAGGTGGGGAAGCCTACATCATAATCTTTGATTTGATGTAGGAGAACGTCACAACGGAAACGATTTTTAAACGGGACTTTATATTAATATAACGAAGGCAAAAGGCAGAAGGCAGAAGGCAGAAGTCAGAAGTCATAATTCCCTTTCTTATGTCTCAACCAGCTAAGAATTCTAATTCTTGATTGATTTCTGCTGATAAATTATTCAATAACTGTAATTTACTTCTTAACTTAATTGCCTCCGGTGACTGCTGACTAACCGGAACCTTAATCACTTTTTCTGCCTTTTCTTCATATTCTTCAACTGCTTTTAAAGCTATAGCACTAAAACGACTTAAATAATCTCTAGCAGCATTAGCATAAGCTTGTTTTACCTGCTGCTGATAACTATCTAAATTTTGTGATTTATTCTGTTGATTATCCCTCAAAAAATAGGTCGCACCACCAGCAACTGCAGCACCCATCGGACCTCCTAATAACCAACCTATTCCAGTGGCGATCGCTATATTTCTTACCCCTCCTGATTTTTTGGTTTCTGATGGGGGTGGGGATGGTAAAAAAACTTTAGGAGCTTCAGGAAATGTGATAATTAATTCTGCTGGTTCTTCTTGTTGAAAAAACTCACAAGCTTTATCTATCCATTCGGTAATTTCTTGTTTATATTGAAGAACTTCTGGTCGAAATTTTTCCGACTCCCAAATATTAAAAGTTCTTTGTTCTAAAACTATAGCCAATTCAAATTGATGACGCTCTAGAAGTTTAGTTAAATATAGCCAACTTTGAAAATTTGAACTACTTTTTTGAAAGCCTTGTGTAATTAATTTTTCTGCCCGTTTTTGAATCTCAAATTTTTCACTTTTCCGCTCTTGGATAGCAATTAATTCTTTAGTTACCTCCTTAGCACTAGCCTCCATTACTTGACATAACTGAGAAGCGATCGCCTGTATTCTTGGTAATTGAATATCTATCTTTTTTCCATCAGTTTCCACAATACTTTGTAAAGCAGATTCAAAAGTTACTAAACCTGTTGTTTGTGCCACAGAAACATCTCCTTTTAACCTACCACGCAAAGCAGGCAAAGCATCAACTCGGTATAAATTACTAATATTATTTGGTAGTTCTGAGCGAAAACTTTCTGTCAGAAACCGTATTCTATTGTTAACTTCTTTTTGTTCATCTTGGGAGAGTAAATTCATAAAATTAACGACAAAAACTACTGTCTTAATACCTCTTTCCCACAACCAATCTCTGAGATTTTCTTGCTCTCCTAAAGTCATCAAACTTCTGGCATCTAAAACCTGTACTACTAAATCGGCAGTTAACAATTTATCCTGCACCAAAATATCTTGAGCTTCTCGGTCATTTGTTCCTGGTAAATCTAAAAACTCAACTCCTCTTTTCAAGAAAGGATGAGGGCAATAAACTTCTACTGAAGTCACATCATCTCTCATTCGACGGTTATTATCTAGTACTGCATATTGTTTGAGGATGTCCGTACCAGCTTCATAAATTTTACTTCCATCTTTCAGATTAATTTTAGTCTGTAACTCTGTGCCATATTTTATAGAAATTGCAGCTCCCGTCGTAGGAATTAAATCAATGGGTAGTGTTCTTTGACCTAAAAAAGCATTGAGTAAAGTAGATTTTCCATAATTGAACGGAGCAAAAACAGCAATTTTAAAAGAGGGATTTTTCAGATATTCACAGATAGAAATTATATCTTTTTTCAATTGAGAATCTGGCTCAAGTTCTAACATTCCGATAGCAGAATTAAAATAGCGAATTAAGTTATTAAAATTAGTTTGCAATTCTCACTTATCCTTTTTATAGCCAAACTACATTATTTAATTAGGGCTTGCTGATTAAATCTCAAAGTATTGACTGATATTGGTTTCAGCCTTATTTTGGCCTTTAAAAAGTGCAAGCTTTTCGGTCTAAAAAGCTCATGTATGCTAGTATTTTGGGATGATTATGGCAGAAAAATTATTCTTACAATTCTTACTCCTACCTCATCTAAATTCCCATTTCTCCTGTCTCCCCCTCCCCTCCCAGGAGGGGAGGGGGA
>NZ_JAAHHG010000162.1 GCF_010692555.1 Okeania sp. SIO3B5
CGAGTATACGATCAAGCAAGTATTTATGCGTAAATTTTTTACTTCATTATTTGATCGACGAAAAAAGTAATTGAGATGATTTGTATAGTATAAATACCTGCAAAGCTACGGATTTATATACTACTTTTAATGATACAAACTGAAGTGCGGAATGTGGGTTTAAAGGAAAAAAAATGGTCGTTTTGCTACGCAAAATGTTTGCGGAGCATGACAAACGGAAAAAGCGGAGCTTCCCGTAGGGTGAGATGGCTAGGTCTTGGAGCCATATCCAATCGACCAAGAGAAGAAAAAAATTTCCCTTTTGCGTCAATTCTCTTATTTTCAAGGAGAAGTAATTACAGCATATTCCAAGTATATGAAGTACAAATATTAATAATTAAATGAATGCAAGTGCGGGCATCTTGCCCGCGAGGGGTATACCTCACACTTGGTGGAACACGTTGTATTAATTATTAATTAGGGTTTGCTGATTAAATATCGCGCGTATTGACTGATATTGGTTTGAGCAATTTTAGGTCTGGAAAAAGTGCGAGGTTTTAGGTGGTAGTGGTTCAAAAATTCAGGATTTTGGTCAAGAGTTGGGCAGAACAATCTTGGGACAAAACGCCCGCTCCTACCTCCTCCAAATTCCCATTTCTCCTGTCCCCCTCCCCTCCTGGGAGGGGCTAGGGGTAGGTTGTCTCCTGTCTCCTACCTTCACCCATAAGACTTTTTCAGCAAACCCTAATTATTAATTGTTGAAGCATCCTAATTGTTCTTTCAGGATTTAATTTTTGAAGTTCACATCTCCTGTAAAATCTGCTAAAAATATAAAGATACTAATATTTGAAAAAAAGCCACTGTAATAATGATAACTGTCAAAGAAGCAAGAGAAAAAGCAATATCTTTTCTTAGTAACCAAGGACTTGAAAGAGAATTTATTGAAAATGCCTCAGTCAAACTTGATGATGCAGAAAAATTGATTAATATCAGCCGTCAAAAAAATCCTCAAAAAATATTAGAAATTGGCACATTTGTTGGAGTTTCCACTGCTGTATTAGGGTTGTGTCTGCCAGAGTCCGAAATTGTTTGTGTCGATGCCGATATTCCTGTAGAACTCCTAAATCTTCTTTGCGTTAAACAATTTGAAATGAACAATAAACAAACTCATTTATATTTTGTGGAAAAAGTGCTTAAACACTTTGAAATTTTGACAAGATTTACCTTAAAACGAGGTTTTTTTTCTTGCGGTTTTCCCAACAAAGAAGATTTAGATAAAGTTGTAAATTATGGGATTAACCTTGAAGACAGAGAAATTATTGGTCAAGAAATATGTGAAGAATATGGACCATTTGACCTAGCATTTCTTGATGCAGATCATCGAACAGAAGCTGTCAAACAAGACCTAACATTACTTTCTAATTATATTAAACCAGAAGGAACAATTATTCTTCACGATGTTGGTTTAGATTATTGGGGACAACAAGTACGAAAAGGAGTGGAATTGTTCTTAAAAGAACATCCTCAAAAAAAATTTAATATTGAAGGTGAAATTGGCTTTATCTCTTAAAGTTTTGTCAGCAACAAATAATTCTTAAAACTTACAGCAGTTTTGGAGTTGATGAGGTACAAAATCTTAGGACTTTATGGAGTAGGGAAAAAATATTAATCTTAAAACTCTACCTCACGCTTCCTAAAAAGTGCTGTAAAATTGGGTCAAAAATTCCAGATACCGAGTTTCTAGCACTGCTTTAATCAGAAACTCGGTTAAATTTTTAGGGACTACCAAATAAAAAATTATCCCATTAGCTATGAAAGTAAGGGAGTAGGGAGTAGGGAGTAGGGAGTAGAGAAGAAATTGAAAAAGTAAGGGAGTAGAGATTAGCTAGTTAACGATACATTGGGATAATTTATTTTCTGCTATTCCCTTATATCTTATATAGCAGATACATCAAGTTCGGCAATTCCTGGCCAAAGTCGGGAAAACCTTTCATAGCAACGTGACGGCAGAACCATCAACGCAGGCGGTATCGCGCTAACGGGCCGCTTCGCTAACGCAATGTTTTGAGGAATATCCCCAAAGCACCATTCCAAAAGCGAAAATTCCTATGCTCAAAGTGAAGTTCTAAATAAATTGAAAATTCTCCCGATCAAAGCAAATTTCTAAAGAATAAGCTATAAGTAGTAATAGAATGAGGGGTCTGACCCCTCGATGCAGTTACAATTTTATCAAGGATGTCCAATGCTAAAGACTTTTCCGATTGATACAACGCGAAATATCAATCCTCTAACCAATAACTTCAGGGTCAACAATTTCAACAGATATACCGTAGCCATTCCTGACGATGAAATGACTAAATCAGAACTCTTACAACTCTCAACAATGTCTAGTTGTATTCGCCTTGGCCTAGAAAATTTAAAATCCTTTGAAGTAGTAGACCATCAGTTTAGAAATTGGGGCTTAACTTTCTCTAATGCAATTGCGATCGAACCCTCAAACCCTGCTTTTGCAGTTTCTCCAGGTGTCAAAGTATTAATGGGAGCGCCAAAAAGTGGCCTAATAGAAATTCACTTTAAATTTCCAGTCAAGTTTGTCAGTGGAGTGGTTACCAGTTCTCGTCGAACAATCTTGTCAGCCTATAATCAAAATGAAGAACTTTTGGCCAAAGACGAAATGTCTGCCTCCAACTTGCTTGACTCTAATTCAAATATTCCTCCAAATTCTCAATTAACTGTGAATGCCGAAAACATTTACAAAGTTAGTTTCTATGCTTTTGACGGTCAACTAATAATTGTAGATTTGAAGTTTGGCTTCTGAAACTCCCCAAAAGTTCCATCGAGCTTCAAGATTTGATACCAATTTGAAAAAAGAATGTTACAAATAGCTTCAAACTTTAGATGTCGAATAATTTGCTGAAATTACTGAAAAATAAAAGTTTTGAGCTATAAAATCATAATGCATGACTTTTGACTTTTGAATTCCGTGAAACGGTATGAGAACTACTCCTAACTTTTCTTAATAGTGCTATAAGTAATAAATCTATGAATAGTTTAGTACCAGGAAGAGTGTCAGAACGTGTCAAATCTCAATCATCTGTCTATATTTGTCCCCTGGTTACATTTTCATCAACCTCCGATTTGGAATAATGGTCAACTACAGGGCAACTTAGAAAAAATGCTTGGTGGTGAAGAAAACTCTGAAGAGCATTGGAATGCTCAATGGTTTGCTCAAGCATACAAAAATCCTGCCCGTTATGCGAAACAACTCACACAAGAAGGCCATAAACCTCGGATGATGGTAGATTACTCTGGGGTATTGCTGGAAGAAATGGCCAAGCTTTCTACTAATGGTATTTTTTCTCATCTTCACGTTGATAATGAACCAGTAGGAGATTTAATTAGTCTCTGGCGAGAAGTTCTCACAGAATATTCAGACACAATAGAATTTACTGGTAGTGCATATAGTCATTGCTATTTTCCGGCCACTCCTGAACGAGACCATGAAGCTCAAATTATGGAATGGCGACGAGTCTTTGCGGACCTATTTGGGGCAGAGGCACTATCGCGGATCAGAGGGTTTTGGTTGCCGGAGATGGGTATGACAGGAGACTCTGCTGAAGCATTGAGATTTATACGTCTGTTGAAGAAGTGTGGTTATGAATGGATTATTTTACCCAATGCAGCATTGGAACATCCTGAAGGTTGGAGTACGCCAGAGTTAGAAAATAGAGTGCATTGGTTGGTGGTAGAGTCAGGTGGTGAGTCGGAACGTATTCTCTGTGTGGTTAGGGATACGGATATGGGTATTCGACAGCAAAGTGGTCAAAATGCTGAGGGTTGTATTAGTGATGTGCGATATCGTGGGCAAGAAGTGGGAATGAAACCGCCTGCTTTGGTTGTGCCGACTTCTGATGGGGAAAATGGTAATGTGATGATGTTTGAATATTTTAAGAACTCTTTTGTTCCTCTGTTTCGGGAGAGCGATCGCTGGTCTGATGTAGGTTTTCTGACTGTAAGTCAATATATCGATACATATTTATCAGAGGGTTCAGCTACAGAGGTAAGACTTAAGTCAACCGGGGGTTCGTGGATCGGGGGGCATCAGCAATGGCAAGAAGGAGACTTAAGGCAAGAGGTATTGGCAGCAGTTGAAAAGTTGAGTCAAGATTATGCCAAGGTTGTAGAATCTGGCAAGGGATCTGCTGAAAAAACTAGGGCGTTATTATTGTGTGAAACCAGTTGTTTTGTTTATTGGGGTTCTGATTTTTGGGCGGAACAGGCAAAGTTATGTATTGAGTGGGCAAGTGGGGGAGTAGGGGAGTAGGGGAGTGGGGGAGTAGGGGAGTGGGGCAGGGCTGTTTCATTCTCAATAGACACGGGGACGCGGAGACACGGAGACACGGGGATGCAGGCTTTTAAGCGGCGTTGAACTAAATATCCTCTCAGAGCTTAAATACGCTTATTGGCGCTCAAAATCGGCAAATTTTGGCAAATTTCACTGTTCCACTATCCCCATTATATCATGTTCGGTTGAATACTTACACTTTGGAGGAAGGAAGGCAGAAGGCAACCCACCCCTAACCCCTCCCAGGAGGGGAAAGCAGAAGGGAAGAAAGGGTTAAAAGGGATAAAGTTTTTTTATAACTGATTATCCGAACATGATATTACTCCCGTTCTCCCGCTCATCCTTAAATCTACAATACTTTAGAACAGCCCTGCTGGGGAAGTGTGGGAAGTGTGGGGAGATGGGGAGATGGGAGCATTTTTTTAGGTGAAAATATCAGGAACGGGAACGGGCAAGATGCCCATTCCACAATGAAAACTGCTGTAATGCAGTGTAGGGTTAAACCAGACCCTTTTTTATTTCCCCTGTTGCCAGATGAGCTGTTGCCTGTTGCCTGCGCACAGCGCTATACTTCTGCTTGAAAGCTGACATTGCAAACAAACTTGCGCCAATTCCCACAAAGCTCAATGTAGAAGTAGGTTCTGGAACGGTTTGAAATTCTGATTTGAGAGCAGATAAAGCTTTATCGGCGACTATCTGATTAGATACTTCTGTAGGATGAACTATATCCCAGAATAAGTATTCATCTGAATCGGGAACATCGATATCGCAGGACTCTACTGAACCATCTGCTCCTAAAAAAGCATCTGGACAAAAAGCTAGTACTGTATCTGACCAACTGTCTGTTGTATTGGTAACATTAAACTGACTAGGATTTTCAAATATCTCATCTACAATAGAGTTAACATCTAATAGAATGATTTTTGCTCCAACTAAAGATTGATTTAATTCAGCGATCGCATCCTCTAATTTTTGGTTATGCTCATCAGTTAACTCGTTCAGAATATTAGATGTATTTGTTAATGTAGCTAAAGGACTAATACCTAATGATGGTAAGTTA
The DNA here is from genome assembly GCF_010692555.1 of Okeania sp. SIO3B5. GTDB lineage: Bacteria > Cyanobacteriota > Cyanobacteriia > Cyanobacteriales > Microcoleaceae > Okeania. Next base: position 5,385 of record NZ_JAAHHG010000162.1, read on the forward strand.
GGGATGAGGAAGTTGCGAGCGCCTATGTTATATAAAGATGCGATCGCGTTGGAAATATTATTAATAGTTGTATCTGTATTAGGTGGTGCATCTGGTTGTGGTGTAAAACCTAATGTAAATAGAGGATCTAAAAGATAATCATTTGCACCAGTCCAAATGGTATATAGTGCTTCGGAGTTAGCTGAATTATCTGTTGCTAACAGAGGAGTAATAAAACTTTCAAGTTGTTGCTGTAAACCTAGAGGAAAATCATCAAGAATATTCTGGTCTCCGCTGAGAGAACCACCAGTGGCATAGTTAGCTCCATCGGGCGAAACAGAAAAATTAGTAAAAAAAGCTGTAGGATTTAAGTTTAAAGATGATGCTAGAGATTCTATCCAAATAGGTCTGTTAGAAAATCTACCCTCAAAAGAGAGGGGGTTTCCTGGAAATACTCCACCTGTCTGACTAAAAGAATTTCCTGTATCTGAAAGACTATCTCCGAAAATAAACATTTGAGAAAAATCCAAATTGGAATTATCGGAGTTGATATTTGCAGCAGACACAGGAAATATACCCATAGTTAGAGCAGATGTACTTAAGGCAATGCTTATGGAAAAAACATGATTCATTTTTGCACCCTGTTCGATGTAATAACTACCAAATATTTGCATATTCGCAAAATTTTTTAGGGATCTCAATTATGACATAAAAGTTAAAAATTTTCATTATTAATGCTTCATAAAATACTTTTTTTGTTAGTTATAAAATCAATCAAGATTCACAATTTTATCATTAGTTTACCTGTTTTTTGGTGTTGTTGAATAAATGTATTATTTCACAGTTTTCAGGAGGACTGAGTCAGTAGGTAGAAAAGAGTTTTTCGGTGATTTTAGAGAAAGAAATAGGTATAATTTGGTAAGCATTTCCTGTGAAGTGCTGCGCAAACAGCTCTTAGAAGTCAGCTAGAGTGCAAATAATTAATCAGGACTTACGCAAAGGCACTATATATGGAGTGCTGCTCAGTTACGCTAGCGCTAACACACCCTACTGGACTGTTTCATCTTAAATGTTGCATTAGAAAATGGGGTGATGGGGGGATGGGGTGATGGGGGGATGGGGTGATGGGGGGATGGGGTGACGAAAAAAGCGCTCTGCACTATTTTAGGTGAAACAATCCACTACCAATAGCGTTCATTCGTAAGTCCTGTTAATATTTCACAAACTTGTAGAGATGCTTTATGAAACATCTCTACAGTCTTATTCATAGCTCTTCAAAGATATTAGACATCTCCAAAAATCAAAAATAAAATCAATTCTTATCCAGAAATTATCAATTATTCCCCTCCACCGGAGGGGTTAGGGGTGGGTTCCCTGTTCCCTGTTCCCAGCTCCGGTGTTCCCTCTTTTCTGGAGGTGTCTATTGATTATATTTTCTGTTTCTGCTTTTGTTTATCTTTCTGTTTGAAAGCTGATATAGCTAATGAACTTATACCTAATCCAAATAAACTTAATGTAGAAGTAGGTTCAGGAATAGTCTGATTATATTCAGATTTCAGAGCATATAGAGCTTCATTTGCTATGAACTGATTAGCTGCTTCCGTAGGATGAATTAGATCCCAGAATAAGTATTCATCTGGATCGGGAACATCGATATCACAGGATTCTACTGAACCATCTTCTGCGAAAAAAGCATCTGGACAAAAAGCTAGTACTGTATCTGACCAACTATCTGTTACATTGGTAAAACCAAACTGACTGGAATTTTCAATTCTATCATCTACAAGAGAGTTAACATCTAATAGAATGATTTTTGCTCCAACCAAAGATTGATTTAATTGAGCGATCGCATCCTCTAATTTTTGGTTATGCTCATCAGTTAACTCGTTCAGAATATCAGATGTATTTCTTAATGTAGCTAAAGGAGTAATACCTAATGATGGTAAGTTAGGGATTAGAAAATTTCGGGCACCTACGTTATATAAAGAGGCGATTGCATTAGAAATATTATTAACAACTATATCTGTATTAGATAGAGGGTCTGAATAATCATTGGCACCAATCCAAATAGTATATAGTGCCTCAGAGTTAGCTGAACTATCTGTTGCTAACAGAGGACTAATAAAACTCTCAAGTTGCTGCTGTAAACCTCGAGGATTGCCATTAATATTCTTGTCTCCGCTGACAGAACCACCAATAGCATAGTTTGCTCCATCAGGTGAAACAGAAAAGTTAGTAAAAAAAGCTGTAGGATTTAAATCTAAAGATGATGCTAGAAATTCTACCCAAATAGATCCAGGTCCGTTAGAAAATCTATCCTCAAAAGAGAGGGAGTTTCCAGGAGATACTCCACCTCTGAGACTAAAAGCATTTCCTGTATCTGAAAGACTATCTCCAAAAATAAACATTTGAGAAAAATCCAAACTGGAATTATCGGAGTTGAAATTTGCAGCAGACACAGGAAGTATCCCTATAGTTAGAGCAGATGCACTTAAGGCAATGCTTATGGAAAAAATATGATTCATTTTTACACCTCGTTCGATGTAATAACTACCGAATATTTGCATATTCGCAAAATTTTTTAATAGTATGGAAAATTACCGAATAATTTAAATATTTACTCAAAAGCGAAATTTTATTTTGACAAAAAAGCAAATTTATGGTATTATTAAAAGCTAGTAATATTTCCTAACTTCTCAGATATTTTTTGCACAACTCAAGTAGGATTGCTAGGGATAGAAAAATATATTTGAATCAGTAATACTAGCCTGTGGAGTAAAACTATGTATCATCAGAAATGGAAAAAAAGAATTATTTTTTGTTTATTATTTATCTTAATTTTTTTTAGTACTATTATCTTAAATATTCTGCTGGTAAAACAATCAGCGATCGCTGTAAAAGAAGAGGACTGGGATAGATTTTTAGAACAGAAAGACTTTATTGAAGCAGTAAATCAAGTTGAGCAACATTGGGAAAGAGACTATGAAAATTACTTTGATGAAAATCTAGCTGACTTTTCAGTAACAGCTGAAGGTATCGCTGAAACCCTTTCAAATATATCTCAACAAACTGGTACAAAACCTGCTGTTATCTGGGTTTGGCAACGAGCGAAGCAAATGCAGTTAGTATTAATAACTCCAGGGAAAAAACCAGAAATTTATAGTGTTACTGATGCTGATAGACCACAGTTAATTAATACAGTTAGAAGGCTAAATGTAGAAATTACAAATCCTAGAAAACGCAATACTAAATCATACTTAGGACCAGCACAAAAATTACATGAATGGATGGTAAAACCATTAGAGCCGACTTTAGAACGGGAAAAAATAGATACTATTATGTTTTGCTTAGGTATGGGTTTACGAACTTTACCATTAGCAGCATTACATGATGGAGAAAATTTTTTGATAGAAAAGTATGCTCTTACTAGAATTCCAGCATTTAATCTGATAGATACTAACTATAATAAAATTAAAAATGCTCAAATATTAGCAATGGGAGCATCAGAATTTAAAGAACTAGAACCTTTGCCAGCAGTACCAGTAGAAATTAACAAAATCACACGATTTTCATGGCAAGGTAATGCTTTAATGAATCAAGATTTCACGGTTAACAATTTACAAGAACAACGACAAAAAAAATCTTATGAAATAGTTCATTTAGCTACTCATGCAGAGTTTCGACCAGGAAAACCAGAGCGGTCTTATATACAGTTTTGGAATGATGAACAAATCGGGTTAGATGAAATAGAAAAATTAAAACTGAATGACCCCCCAGTAGAATTATTAGTTTTAAGTGCTTGTCGCACTGCTTTGGGAGATGAACAAGCAGAATTGGGTTTTGCAGGGTTAACGGTAAAGTCAGGAGTTAGATCGGCATTAGCAAGTTTGTGGAATGTCAGCGATATCGGAACATTGGCACTAATGACAGAATTTTATCAACACTTGCAAAAAACACTACTGAGAGCAGAAGCACTCCGACAAGCTCAAATTGCAATGATACGAGGGGAAGTAGGTATAAATATGGGTGAGTTAAGTGGAACTAAGGGAGAGTTACAACTACCACCAGAATTATCAGAGTTTGGTAATGAAATTTTTTCCCACCCTTATTATTGGTCAGCTTTTACATTAATTGGTAATCCTTGGTAATATCATGTCCTGTTGAATATTTACACTTGGGAGGAAGGAAGGCAGAAGGCATAAGGGAAAATATCACGCTATTATCCGGATATGATATAAGTCTTCTGAGGTTTGGTAATTTAGACGCTAGATCTATATATCTTTCTCAAGGAAGGCAGAGGACAGAAGGTAGAAGGGAAAGAATTATCACACTATTATCCGGATATGATATAAGTCTTCTGAGGTTTGGTAATTTAGACGCTAGTATCGATATATCTTTCTCAAGGAAGGCAGAGGACAGAAGGTAGAAGGGAAAGAATTATCACGCTATTATCCGGACATGATATAAGTCTTCTGAGGTTTGGTAATTTAGACGCTAGATCGATATATCTTTCTCAAGGAAGGCAGAGGACAGAAGGTAGAAGGGAAAGAATTATCACGCTATTACCCGGACATGATATAAGTCTTCTGAGGTTTGGTAATTTAGACGCTAGATCGATATATCTTCTCTACCTTTCTATATGTAATAATATTATAGATTATTTAACTGTAAAAATAAATATAGGACTTACGCATTACAGCGTATTTTCGTCCGAAACAACCGACAGGGTTTGCGGAGCATTCCGGAATGGAAAGCAACCTCAAATCCATGTTTTTCGGACCTCATGGGTAAGTCCTGAAACGAATATTCCTAGTTTTTCGGACCTCATGGGTAAGTCCTGAAACGAATATTCCATTGCACTGAACTTAGCAAAGCAGGGAGTAGGTAGTAAGAGAGTCCAAAATTTGGATAATTTATTTTTGCTCTTCCTAAACCCTAAAAGTAAACAAATAAACTGGGAGATACCACAACCATCCAAACAATGACTCAAATATATCATCCTCGCCAAAAGCAACTTCAATCTCTAATAGAAAAGTTATCCATACCTCAACAAGCAGCAATAAAATGGAATTTACTAGATTTGGCTTTAACCCATTCTACAGTTTCCTCAACACATAACTATGAACAATTAGAGTTTGTAGGTGATGCAGTAGTACGACTGGTAGCTGCCGAGTTACTATTTGAAAAATATTCAAATTACCCAGTAGGAGAATTTGCCGCCATTCGTTCTATTTTGGTGAGCGATCGCTCTCTAGCACAAATTGCAAATAAATATGGGTGGAGTCGTTATTTACTGGTATCTAAAAGTGCAGCAGGAGATCGAGCTGGAGAAGAATCACGAATAGCAGATTCTTTTGAAGCTGTTTTAGCTGCTCTTTATTTAAGCACGAATAGTTTAGAATTAATTCGCCCTTGGTTAGACTCTCACTTTGAAGTCTTGATTGCAGAAATTCGCAGCGATCCAGCTAGGCAAAATTATAAAGCAGCTCTCCAAGAATGGACTCAAGGTCATTACAAAACACTGCCAAATTATCAAGTTGAGGAAACAAATAAGATTCATGGCGATCGCGGACGTTTCTTTGCAGAAGTTTGGTTTAAAGGTAAGAAGCTTGGCATGGGTAAGGGACCATCAATTAAAGCTGCCGAACAAGCCGCAGCTAAATCTGCTTTGAATAAATTGAAAACTCAAAGTTTTGAACAATTAGACGATCAACTTTAGTACCTGACAGATAACGTTATATTATGTCTGGTTGAATACTTTGGAGGAGTCAGGAGTCAGGAGTCAGGAGGAAATAAAGAAGGAAGTTTTAGCGTTGGTGAATTAGTGTATAGATAGGATCGGCTTTTAAATCACTCAATTATTAGAAATTGATCTCAATCAAGTTGTATAAGGCTAATGCACATTTAATCTAGGGTTTGCTGATTAAATTTAAAATAATTACCAGATAAAGGTTTTAGCCTTTTTAGACATTGAAAAAGTACATGGTTTTCAACTCTTGTTGCTCAAAAAGTTAACATTTTTAGCAACAAGAGTTGGGCAAAAAAATTCTCCCCTACTCCTCTACTCCCCTACTCCCCTACTCCTCTACTCCCCCGCTCCTTAAAAAGACTTTTTCAGCAAACTCTAATCTAGTATAACTACCACTCATGCCATCTGGATGAATATTTGCTATAAATCTTGATTCTTTATGATGTAATAGGACTTACGCAGTAGAAAGTATTTCCATCCGAAGCAACCCATAGGGAAACAATCTCAAACCCTACTTTTTTGTGCCTCGTGCGTAGGTCCTGTGTAACATCAAATCCGGGAGAATTGGACATCAAAAAAATCTCCAATTATCATAACTACGCTCATCAAAGTAATTCTCTCTCCTCCTGATATCATGTCCGGTAGCATCGGAGCGTGTATAAAATTAAGGTGACACTCTTGAGAAAACCTTCTGCCTCCCCCCCTTTCAAAGGGGGGTAGGGGGATGCCTCCTGCCTTCTGTACACCAAAGTCTAATTATTCAACCGGACATGATATGACTCCTGAGTCCTGAATTCTGACTCCTCCTGACTGAACCAATCTATAACTGTTTAACCTGATTTGATATAAATTAACGCAATGCAAAATCAGACCGTAATCTCAAGTCTAAATCTTCCTCTGGATAAATCACGACTACCTCTGCTTTTTCCCGACCCAATAATACTCCAGCTAAAGCACCCAACCCAGCACCAGCTAATACTCTTTCTGTCGCAATTACTTTATCCCCAGTAATACCAGATAGTAAAGTAGCTGCTGCAGCACCCACAGCGGCACCCTTCAAAATATCTCCAGCATCAGCACCCTGTCTAATTCTTTCAGTATCGGTAACCACCCTAGAAATAGCGTCAAAACGAAACCTTCTGCGACCGCGGATAATTAATTGTTCGGCAAAAAATTGAGTACCATCTGAAACAGGTTGTAGTTGACCTTCTATTAGACTGCCAAAGGGTATAATTACTCTTCCTTGAACATCTCGAATATCTTGTGCTACTGTTAGCCTTAATCTCATAGATTCATCTGGACTCAGGACTACTTTTTCTGCTTCCTCATATTCGACAGGGATAAGTGTTCCTGCTGGTATTCCCGCTACAGAAAATGGTCTTCGTTGGTTGTTTGGAATTTGACTTTGTTGGTTATTTGGAATTTGACTTTGTTGGTTATTTGGAATTTGACTTTGTTGGTTCCCAAGAAACGGTTTTCGTCGATAAAATTGAGCCATAGCAGGATTTGAAATTAGAGGTGTTGCTGTGGTTAATGTCATACCTAAAGTTAATAATAAAGATGTTCCAAAACGGCTTGTTTTTGAATTAAACATAGGTAATATTCTCCAAATAGAAAGTGTTCGGTAGTGTAATAAATATCTGATTAGATATAGTAGTGCAACCTCAGTTATTTAAATTTTTAAGGTATAGCAGTTGAAGCAAAGATTAGGACATCTTAACAGCTTAAAACTCAGATAACGCAAGATTTTTCCTTCTTGTTTCTTGCTTCTTCTGCTATAAGGGAAAATTGCTAAAATTTTTATATAACAAGATTTTGAATTTCCTGTTCTTTGCCTACATAGGGCTTGCTGATTAAATCTAAAAGTATTTACAGATAAAAGTTTCAGCCTTATTAAGTTGAAAGAAAGTACCATATTTTCGGCTAATAAGGCTCAAAAAGTTAGTGTTTGTGGATATAGTTGGGCAGAAAAATTAAGGGATAATTTTTACTCCTGCCTCCTCTAAATTCCCCATTCCTCCTGTCTCCTGTCTCCTGTCTCCTGTCTCCTGTCTCCTCCCCCCACTAAAAGACTTTTTCAGCAAACCCTACATAGCAATAGCTTTTAAGGCTAAAATTCCTGCACCATAAGCTGGTTGATTTCGAGGCCAGATGATTTTCGCAGCAGGAGCAACCGCTATAATAGAATCTTCAAATTGACTGCGAAAATTAATCATACTCTTCCAGACACTTCCAATAGTAACAACCTCAAAAGTTTCGTGGGGCTGAAATAAGGTAGATATCACAATTTTTGTAGCTATGCTTAACTCCTCTACAGCATCGTTGATAATTTTCTTAGCAACCTTATCTCCCTTATCTGCGGCTGCGGAGACAATAGGAGCAAGTGCTGCTATCTGTGTTGGACCCCATCCACGACGATAGATTACTTCTATTAGACTTTCAATATTTGTTAGGCCCAGATATGCTTGAAAATCTGTAATTAGAGTCGTGGGTAATTCACGTCCATCATAACTTTTCAAGGCTGCTTGTAAACCCCGAATAGCTATATTATAACCACTACCTTCATCTCCCAACAGATAGCCCCAACCACCAACTCGTTTAGTTAACCCCTGACTATTTTGGCCGAATATTTGAGAGCCTGTACCGGCCATAGTAACAATACCTACGGAATGACCAATACCACCGACCAGAGCGATCGGGCTGTCGCTACAAATAATTATTGTATTTGGCTGCAAATCCCATTTTATCGGCAGATTAGCAATAATTTCTTGGAGGAAATTTTCTACTACTCGAACATCTTCTGGTCTTCCCACTCCTGCTAAACCTAAACAAATACCGGAAATTTCGTGATGGCTATTACTGTTAGTAATGGCTTGATTAATAGCGGTTTTAATCGATTTTTTTGCCACTTCAATTCCTACACTTTGATAATTTGACGGACCGCTTTTAGCACTACCAATAACTTGATAATTTTCATCCATTAAAACTACTTCTGTTTTGGTGCCACCGCCATCAATTCCTAAAACATTTACTTTTTTCATATTCTATAATTTTAAGCATTCAGCTATTAGCTGTCAGCTCTCAGCTCTCATAAGGGTGTTTTAATGAAAATAGACTGTTTCAACCAGCTTTTATAGTTAAGTATAAATTCTTTCTCAATTAGTAAAGCTTTTATCTAATACCATTTCTCACGCATTATTGCTACATCTCCTTGAGAGTAGGGAGTAGGGAGTAGGGAGTAGGGAGTAGGGAGTAGGGTTAAAAGACATAAGATATTTTGGTTTAATGCCGATAATCTTTACAAACATTACTGAAGCATTATTATTACTTAATAACTGAAGTCGCATCGGAAGTATAGCATTATTTTTGGGAATTGGTATAAAACTAAAAGCAATAGCTGATTGCTGATAACGTAGTTCCTCCGATAGGAGGCTAGCTGACGGCTAAATGCTTACCTATAATTAGGGTTTGCGCTCAAAAGTCTTTTAGTAGGGGTAGGAGACAGGAGACAACCCACCCCTAACCCCTCCCAGGAGGGGGAGACAGGAGAAATAGGAATGAGCAAGGAGGTAGAAGTAAGAATTGTAAGAATTATTTTTGTGCCCAACTATGCGCCTAAAATACTAAATTTTTGAGCGTTTTAGACTTAAAACTAGGCATTTTTTAAAAGCAAAAAAAAGGCTAAAACCTTATATTTAGCAGTGCTTTGATATTTAATAAGTAACCCCTAATTACTATTATTCATATAATTTAAAGGCAGGAAAAATTTTGAGATTAGAAACAAATAATCCCGATGATATAAGAAGTATCACAAATAGTCAGAATAAGCTGAATCTAACTCCTGAATTTCAAGATGTTGCTTATGGCTTAATTGTTAACCTGAAAAATCATCATTTAAGAGACTTTTTGATTGAGAAAATCCTTTTATCTGGAAAGCAAAATATTAAATCTGATGTAACTAACCTAGAAATATTTGAAAAATCTCGTTCTCCCCGTTTAGGAGCATTTTACACTTCTGAGGGTTTAGTCAAAAAAATTATTTCACAAATCGAATTTCAACCAAATTTTAAATATTTAGACCCTGCCGTTGGTACTGGTAATTTTATTCTGGCATTGACTAGACAACTACTGACTAAATTTCATTTTAATTCTGTGGATGAACTCTTAAAGTCAATCTATGGATTTGATATAGATTGGGAAGCTCTAGAAATTTGTAAAATTCGGTTTTTATTAGAACTAGAGCAATTTTTTAGTATTGATATTTCTACCTATCAAGACCTAAATTTTTATCATACAGATTTTACGGCTAAAGCCTCACAGGGATTTGACTTTATTAATGATTTTAACATTATCTACAAAGACTCAAAACCAGTAATTAACATCAAAAAAGAACTGAAATTTGATTACATTTTCGGCAACCCACCTTTTGTGACTTTTTATGGCAGACGGAGTAAAAAATTGCCAGAAAGTCATAGAGAATATTATTTAAGTAATTATGAGTTTATTCCTGATTTAGTAAAAAATGGCAAATTAAATTTGTATATGTTTTTCATCGAACATGGTTTAAATATACTCACAAAAGGTGGTCATTTAATTTACTTGCTAGATAATTCCATTTACGAAACCTCAGCCTATTATATTCGCAAGTGGATTATTGAAAATTTCCAAATTAAATCTATTCAGATGGGTTTAGCTGATTTTGAGAATGTCGCTAGTGGTCAAACAATTTGGCATATTACTAATATTTATCCGAAACAACCTGTTTTAATAGAAGATTTTTCTCAGAATAAAATTCAGCAAATAAATCAGGATAAATGGTTGAAAGATGTCGAATGTAGAGTCAGTATATCTCACTCAAACTCAATTTTAGATAAGCTTACTCAGAATCAACTATTGGTTGACTATTTTCCCAGAAAATCAATTAGAACCTGTTGTATGTTGTTAAATTTAACTGAAAAATTTTTAGTTACTAAAGAAGATTATCAAAGAGATAAATCTGGATTAATTATGCCTTACCTTGAAGGAGGAAAATCTTTGTCATCTCCAGATAAACCTTTTGAATTTTCTCATTACATTAAATATGATTATGAATTGCAACTTCGACTTAGTGAAGAAATTAGAGTTAGATTGGAGAAAGAAGGTATTAAAAATAAAAAGCGTATTGGTTTAGGTCAACTGGAAATTTACCGATCGCCTAAAGTTTTTATTAGACAATCAAGCGATCGCTTAATTGCCAAATTTACTAATGAAAATTTTATGGCAAATAATAGTTTATATGTATTAACTCCTATTTATTCTAATTTTCAAAAGGAAAACTGGGAAAATATTTTAATTTATACGGAACGCTTACTCAACTCGAAATTATATTTATATCTGGCATATCAGATGAATGTTATTAGAAAAAATCCTAAGCAACAGCCTCAAATCAAAGTCAGTGATTTAAAAAGATTACCTTTTTGGTTGGATGAAAAAAGTTTGTTTTTTGAAAAAATTATTAGTCTCAGCCCTATAGACCGGAATAAAATTGATTGCCTCATTTACGAAGAGCTAAAATTGACTAATCAAGAAGTTAGTAAAATAGAGTCCTTCTCACTTCTTGTTTGAAATCATTAAGCTCTGATTCTAATTTATTAATTCTTCTCTCTATCTTTTGTTGCCTTCTCACTAAAGATTCTTTTCAATAATTAATAATTAATAATGAACAATTACCTCGATAAATTTTTCCTCAATTTTTTGATTTTACTTATCTGCTGAAGTTATCTCAAAGCTGCTCTCTATAAGGTTTTCTAGAGTTGAGTAGCTACCTTTACTCTTTTTTATACGACTAAAAAATAATTTTATATTAGTTAAGGTTATAGTTTTTGCTTTATAGATTTGTAATTTAAACTGATTTTGACAAAAAAAGTTCAACTTAGCTATTTAGGGTGAAAATTTTTGGAAAAATAGCGATTTCGCGCCTCTATAAACAATCTTTCAATAAACGCTATAAGTATTGATATGCAAGAAATACAAGATTTTTGCTCAACACCAATTTTTGATGTATATTGGAAGTAAGTCTGTCGCTCTGCGTATAAGCTTATAAAAATGAATGAAAGCATTATGAAAAAAATGCGATCCCTGAAGGCGTGCTAAAAGCGATCGCAAAATGGCATAGACTACTATTAGAATGACTCTAATTTTTATTAGAGTACTCGATTAAAGTAATACAAGAATGTCAAAATTTATGGGCAACTTAATAGTTATACCCTTTAGTTCAAAGCAGGGCATAGATGAATGGCATCGGGAAAAATCCTAAATCATAGCCTCAAATCAAAATCAGCCATTTGAAAAGACTACCTTTTTGGCTAGATGAAAAAAAGCTAATTTTTTGAGAAAATTATTAGTATTCACCCCATGGATATAAATAAAATTGATAACCTGATTTGCCAAGAACTAAAATTTACCAATCTAGAAATTAGCGAGATAGAGTCTTGATCACTTCTTGTTTGACATCATCAAACTCAAATTCTAATTTATTAATTTCCTTTTCTATCTTTTGCTGCTTTCTGACTAAAGAAGCTTGTACTTTTTCTTTTAGTCAATCAAGAAATTCAGTTAAACTTCGAGGTTGAGGATAAGCAGCATAGTTAACTTGTAATTGATTATTTGGCTGAATCCTAAAAGAAGAATTAATATCTTTCAATAAAAAAATATTAACCATTTGACCACTTGGAGTTTCTACAAATCTCAGACCATTTTTATCCTGAATATAAGCCAATTTACAATAGACAGCAAAATAATTTCCATTCTTGAAAAAATCTAGAAATTTTTTGTAAGTTCCCATATCTGGATTACTATTTTTGTAAGCTGTATTTGTAGCCTTGATATCTATCCAAATTAATTCTTGCTCCTGTTCGGTAAACTGATATATAAAGTAAATATCATAAGGATTTTTAGTTGCTCCTTTAGGAGATCCTGCAACTTCAATAATTTTTTCTTTTCTCTTAGCTATCTCAACAAATTTGTCTTCTAAAATATCACTTATTTCTGCACCAGCTCTAGAGACTGCCCTAATGGGTAAAGTAGGATTTTATAAAATTATTTACTGAAAAATTGTATTGATTAAATTCAGAATTATTTTCTCTTTTTCCTACCATTTCATGTCGATAAAATTTTGACTATAAAAAAGCTGAATAACTTACAAAACCTATTCAGCTATTTCTAACAAGATTCTCAAATAATAATTTACAGCAGATTCCGCACTAATGATGTAAAACTGACGATTGGGAATATTTTTTGTCTATTCCCTATTCCCTAAAACCCTAAATATAAGTACCTCATAACATCGAGAAGTGCTGTCTATATTTCAACAGAAAAATATTAATTTTCTGATAACTTATAACTTATAACTGATAACTGAAATAACTGCTTCTTCTTTTTTATAAGACTATAAAATACTTTGATATTAATTAAACTTATAATTAATTGATTAACATATTTATAATTTAAACTAATTTTGGCAAAAAAAGTTCAAATGAGCTATCGAAGACCATATTTTAGGGAAAAATCACGATTTTGCCCCTGTATGAGCAATCTTTTCATAAACGCTACAAGTATTGATATGCAATAAATACAGGATTTTTGCTTATCGCTCAATTTTGATCTATATTGATAACAAGTCTGTCGCTCTGCGTAAGTGCTTATTAAAATGAAAATAGCATTAGTGAGTGGGAGTGCGATCGCGTAGTATCACAAAATAGTATTGATAAGATTGATAACTTTTTCTACCATTTTATATTGATAAAAATTTCGACCTTGACATCCTCCCGACGTTGCTCTACGAGACAGCGCGGGATTCCCTAGCATCACTGTTAGAGACTTTCTGTTTCTTAGCACCAGCATAAACGAGACTTATTCCCAGAAGGTCTAAAAGCGCGCTCCACAGACTGACACTGCTCCTCCCGCAGCCAAAATATTTACCGAAGCGTTTATGTCCCTGTCATGGTGACGACCACACTCTGGGCAATCCCACTCTCTTACACTTAGAGGTAATTTTTCTACTATATGCCCACAATTAGAGCAACGCTTAGAACTGGGAAAGTATCTATCAATCTTGATTAATTCCCGTCCATACCAATCAGCTTTGTACTCTAATTGCCTGACTAATTCTCCCCAGTTAGCATCACTACCCACCCCTCTTGCTCCCCTCCCGGGAGGGGATGGGGGTGGGTTATGGTTTTTGACCATATTCTTTACGGA
>NZ_JAAHHG010000163.1 GCF_010692555.1 Okeania sp. SIO3B5
CAAATCTTTTTATTCTCCCTACTCCCTACTCCCTACTCCCTACTCCCTACTCCCTACTCCCTACTCCCTACTCCCTACTCCCTACTCCCTAATAAGTTCGATCTAAAAATTCAAATTGTCTAATTCTTGCCACAAAGTATTCATAAATCCCTCAGTATCTTTTAAATCCATCTTACCTAAAGCTTCCCACTCTTCAGTACTATAATTATTGTCAATTCTCATCACATCCTGAGTCCAATAAGGCAAACTAGATGGTTTTTCCATCAGTTCACGAGCCATATTTTCTGCCGCTTTACCAGGATTTTCCCCAGTAATTTTTGTTGCCAAACAAAACTTTAATAATTTTGCCAAGTTACTATCAGGAGAAACTAACATGAGAAAAGCCATATTTTTTGCTAGTAAGTGCTTTTGTGACTCCATAAGTTTTCTGTCTATTTTTAGTTAGTTTTAATCTGGTTTAATTTTAGCATTTGTTGGGAATCTCAAAAATTATTAAATTAAATGTTTAAGTTGCTCTTTTTCTTTTGGGTTTAATACCCAGTCTACACGATATTTACAATAGGTGGAGCTTGAATTCCCATCCACTTTTTCCTTCTTCCTTCTTCCTTCTTCCTTCTTCCTTCTTCAATTATGCTTTGAACCATCTGGCATAATTGCATCTTTTAAATAAGTATTAGAAAGTTCAGCAACACTTACTTTTGCATCTTTGAGATTCGCACCAACTAAATAAGTTTCAATAAGTTTTGCCCCACTCAAAGTCGCCCCACTCAGATTAACACCGCTCATATTAGCATTACTCAAGTCAGCACAAACTAGATTAGCATTACTCAAATTAGCACTACTCAAATTAGCATTACTCAGGTTACTAAAACTGAGATTTGTATCAATTAAATTACTGCTTGATAGTTTAGCATTAGCCAGGTTAGCATAACTTAAATTTGCTTGTTTAAGATTAGCGTTATCTAGGCAAGCTTCACTCAAATTTGCTTCATTGAGATTTGCTTTGTTCAAATCAATACTTGCCAAATATGCACCAGGTGCTTGTAGAGTTCTCAGAGAAACACTATCTTTATTCAAATCCTGAATTGCCATAAACCGAGCTTGACTATCTTTGATACCTTTAGCTGCATCTATTACGCTCCAAGCTTGATAGTGAAATTCTTTTTTTCGGTCGGGGATTTCTTTGATAAACAGAATTATAGCAACAATAAGACTAATAGTATCGGCAGAATCTAATGTTTTAGCAAAAATAGAATCTTCACCGACTAAATTCACCACTATAATTGCAATAATGACGGCGATAATTACTACATATATTTTTGGTAATTTCCAGAAAATATTAATAATTTGTGTAAGTATTTTTTTTAGTTTTGCTGTTGCTTTTTCAGCAGAATATTCTTTGTCTGACTGTTCTTTTCTTTCCTTAGTTTTGGTTGTTATTTTTTGTCTAGTTGTTAGAGGAGAAAGAGATTTTTTTTCTTGTTCAGAAGTGGGTTGTGTCGTTGTTTCTTCTACTTGTTTGGAAAGTGGTATTGGTGTTTTTATATAACCTGCTCCTTCAAACATGAATCTAGTAATCTGACCGAGTGCATATACCCAAGCTGTCTTAACTTCGGGAGTCCAGTCCTCCTGGAGATACTGTTTTAAAGTTTTCAGTATAGTTTTTCCTACTAAGGGATAATGTTGTTTGAGAGTGCCATAATTAACGTGACGGGCACCGAGATCGCGTAATACTTTTGCTAAAGCTTCTGGGTTTCGCAGACTTTCCACTACTAAAACTATGGAGTTGAGCAACTTTTTTTGTTGATTTTCCATATCAGTATTAGCAAATAGTGGTTTTGCTTCTGGATATGCTGCAAATAGGTTTTCATAAAAACTGGCAGCAAATTCTGCTCCACGGGGTTTAATTTTTTCAAAGCTGTTTTCGATGACTTCTACCTGTAACTTAGAGCTTGGTTTTGATACTGGTGCTTTCTCTAGATTGATTTCTATTTTTGGTGGCGAGGTAGTTTTAACTTCTGTGTTTGAAGTTTCTGGAGAATACCCTGCACCCTCAAACATCAGTTGCACAATTTGTTCGTAAGCAAATACCCACGCATTCTTGAGTTCCGAATTCCAATCTTGCGGAAGATACTGTTCTAAAGTCTTCAACAATGCTTCCCCAACTAGAGGATAATGTTGCGGTAGAGTTCCATAATTAATATGACGGGCACCGAGAGCGCGCAACACTTGTGCTAAAGCTTCTGGGTGGTGCAGACTTTCTACTACTAACACTAAGGAATTAAGCAACTTTTTTTCTTGCTGTTGTATATCAGTATTAGCAAATAGTGGTTTTGCTTCTGGATATGCTGCAAATAGATTTTCATAGAAACTGGCAGCAAATTCTGCTCCACGGGGTTTGATTTTTTCAAAGCTCGTTTCAATGAGTTCTATTGGTGAAGTAGGGGTTGGTTGTGGGGGTGGAGTTGGTATAGCTTGAACTTTGGTTTCGGTATTCTTCATGTCGGGGTTTTCCTTAGTCTGGGTTTCGGTTTCTGTAGTCTCAGTAGTAGGCGATCGCTCCTTCTCCGGTGGATAGTTTGCACCTTGCAACATCAATTTTGCAATCCCACGATAAGCATATATCCAAGCTGCTTTTACTTCTGGAGTCCAACATTCGCCAAGATACTGCTTTAATGTTTTTAATAGTGCTTTACCTACGAGGGGATAATGTTGTTGTAGCACTCCATAATTAATGTGGCGGCTGCCTAATGCTTGCACGACTTCTTTTAGTATCTCTGGATGACGCAAATTTTCGACTATCAGTATCAGAGCATCAAGCAATTTTTTTTGTTGCTTTTGTATGTCAGTATTAGCAAATAGTGGTTTAACTTCTGGATATTCTGCAAATAAGTTTTCGTAGAAACTGGCGGCAAATTCATTAGCATCAAGTTTAATTTTCTCAAAACTTTGTTCTATAATTTCAATTTTTGATTGCATTTTTTGTGTAAAATTTAGATATTAACTATTAGACATTTCCAAAAATAAAAAATAAAATCAATTATCGTACAGAAATTATCAGTTATTTCCCCTCCTGGGAGGCAGGGCTATTTCAAAGTATCGCAAGTTAACGATGAGCGGGAGAATGGGAGTAATGGGGATAGGAGAATAGGGAAATTTACCAAAATTTGCCTATTTTTCAGCAAAGTACGCGTCTTTAAGCTCTGAGAGAATATTTGGTTCAACGCCACTTAAAAGCCTCTATCCCCGTGTCTGGTGTGTCTCCGTGTCCCCGTGTCTATCGAGAATGAAACAGCCCTGCCTCCTGGGAGGGGGAGGGGCGAGGGGTGGGTTCCCTATTCCCTATTCCCTATTTTATGGAGATGTCTATTGATTATTATAGATAATTGTTTTCAGTATCAAATCACACATTAACTTGTGATGGTTCTGTCAGAAATTAAGAATAGCTTGAAAGAGAAAAATAGAAATCTCAGGAAATTACACATAATAGATAATTTTTTGTGTCTTTTTTCAGAAATTTTCTTCCCTGTTGCCAGATGAGCTGTTACCTACTTTTATAAAAAGTCTATTCTTTTTCAGAGATATATAATGTAGATAAAAAAAAGATAAAAAAGATTTAATTGTTACTTTTGTAACAACTATATTATTTTACAGTTAAAAACTGTAAAGTGTTGTAACAATTACGATTTTGATCGTAATAAATTTTACTCAAGTTTGACAGTTGATCTAACCTATAAATTACTATGGTTTGACAATACGTCTAACTTATTAATTTGAAGTAATGTAACGAGGTAAAAACGATGAATAATCTCCAAAAATATCGTATCCAATGCACACTAACTTTCGGCGATATTTATGGCCAAATTATTGTTTGGTTAATAGTGGTATTCTTGAGCATAGCTGGAGGAGTCGCCCTTTGGACTAGCAGTAGCCAAGTCTATGCTCTAGGAGCTATTGCTTTAATCGTGGTTTTGTCTCTACCCTTCTTACTTTTTGCTTTTGTAACTACCCTATTAAATCATATTGAAGTACTTTCAGCAGAACCTAACGACGAAGAAGAGTCTCAAACATCAATGTCTGGTCAGCAAGCAGCAACTTCTCTAGGCTAAATGTTTTGACTTTGAATTGAGCAACACCGAAAGCTAAAGTCCTCATTTAATTCGAGGTACTTAAACAGTTAAAAACCTGCCTGCTTAATGACACAGGTGGGTTTTTTATCTCAGAAAAAGGTACTGATAACTGATAAATGAAATGACCCGTCAGAAAATGATATAAATACCTTTTTTTAGATTAGACATCTCTAATAATAAATAAAAAATAAAATCAATTATGGAACTAGATATATAAATTATTTCCCCCTACTCCCTACTCCCTACTCCCTACTCCCTTTTTTCTGGAGATGTCTATTTGGTATAAGATAATGAAAACTATTAGAGATTTACTTAATGTTAGAACACGACGTAATAATAGTAGGTGGCGGTCTGGCAGGCAGTCGCGCTGCTGTAGAAATAGCTCGCAAAAATCCCAGCTTAAATGTGGCAGTTGTTGCCAAAACTCACCCCATTCGCTCCCACTCGGTAGCAGCTCAAGGTGGAATAGCAGCTTCCCTCCAAAATGTAGACCCCAAAGATAGTTGGAAAGCTCATGCTTTTGATACAGTCAAAGGTTCCGACTATCTAGCTGACCAGGATGCAGTAGAAATTTTGGCAAAAGAAGCACCAGATGTAATTATCGACCTCGAACATTTAGGGGTATTATTTTCTCGGTTGCCAGATGGTCGCATTGCTCAACGTGCTTTCGGCGGTCACTCTCACAACCGGACTTGTTACGCTGCCGATAAAACTGGTCACGCTATTTTACATGAATTAGTAAACAACCTCCGACGTTATGGAGTGCATATTTATCAGGAATGGTATGTAATGCGCCTGATACTCGAAGATGGTCAGGCAAAAGGCGTAGTTATGTACCATATTCTAGATGGTGAAATTGTTGTCCTGCGAGCAAAGGCAGTGATGTTTGCCACTGGTGGTTATGGTCGAGTATTTAATACCACTTCCAATGATTATGCTTCTACAGGCGACGGTTTGGCAATGGCAGCAATGGTTGGCCTTCCTCTGCAAGATATGGAGTTTGTACAGTTTCATCCTACAGGTTTATATCCAGCAGGAGTTTTGATTTCTGAAGCGGTGCGCGGTGAGGGTGCTTATCTGATTAATAGTGATGGCGATCGCTTTATGAAAAATTATGCTCCGAGTCGCATGGAGTTAGCACCCCGCGATATTACTTCCCGTGCTATTACTTTGGAAATTAGTGCTGGTCGCGGAATTAATATGGATGGTACTGCGGGTGGTCCGTTTATTTATCTCGATCTACGGCACATGGGGCGGGAAAAAATTATGAGTCGAGTACCGTTTGCTTGGGAAGAGGCACATCGTCTTGTAGGTATTGATGCGGTGAACAAACCGATGCCAGTTCGTCCGACTGCTCATTATTCTATGGGTGGCATTCCTACTAATAATGATGGTAGAGTTTGGGCGAGTGCTGATAGTTTGGTGGATGGGTTATTTGCTGCGGGGGAATGTGCTTGCGTTTCTGTGCATGGGGCGAATCGTTTGGGCAGTAATTCTTTATTGGAATGTGTGGTTTATGGGCGACGGACTGGGGCAGCGATAGCTGATTTTGTAGAAGGTCGCAAATTACCGGATATTGAGGAAGAACCTTATATTCAGGAGGCACGAGAACAAATTCAAGGGTTGTTAGAGCGTTCGGGAGAATATCGTATTGATTTTTTACGGCAGCAGTTTCAGGATACGATGACTGAGCATTGCGGTGTATTTCGTTCTCAGGATGTGATGCAGGAAGGGTTGGAAAAATTGAAGCAGTTGCAGGAGCAATATCAGGAAGTTTATTTGGATGATAAGGGTAAGTTGTGGAATACGGAGATTATTGAGGCATTGGAGTTACGGAGTATTATTGTGGTGGGTGAGACAATTTTAAGTTCGGCGTTGAGTCGTCAGGAAAGTCGGGGTGCGCATAGTCGGGAAGATTTTCCGCAACGAAATGATGAGAGGTTTTTACAGCATACTTTAGCTTATTATTCGTTAGCAGGAATTGATATTGGTTATCGGCCTGTGGCACTAACTATGTTTGAACCACAAGAACGGAAGTATTAAGTAGGATTTTAGGAGTCAGGAGTCAGGAGTCAGGAGTCAGAATGAATGGCTTTAATACCATTTTTTAGAAAGTCTTTTAACCAGACTTACTCTTTGTAAAATTGTTTTTTCAAAATGGTATTACCAATGGATAATTGATAATGGATAATTGATAATTAGAGATAGTTTTCATTATCCATTGTTCATTGTTCATTACTCATTATCCATTAATGAATTCTGGCGTTCCTGAATTGAAGTATGAATGCGCGATTGTTTGGTTCTGCTCAAGCCCCCTAAATCCCCCAAAATTGGGGGACTTTTAGAGTTTTATTCCCCCCAAAATTGGGGGGTTAGGGGGGCTTGCATCATACCCAGAATCAGCAACGCCTGAATTCTTCTTACTTATTACTTCTTCCTTCTTACTTCTTCCTTATTAGTAACAAAAATATTATGACAATTTCAATCACAGCAGAACCTATTCCTTTAACAATAAATACGGATGGTGTAGTCCTAGTTGCCGGAACACGAGTTACACTAAATACAGTTGTTTATGTTTTTCAACAAGGAGCAACAGCAGAAGAAATTTGTTTGGCATATCCATCATTAAATTTAGCAGATGTTTATGCAGTGATTGTCTATTATTTAAGGCATCAAGAAGAAGTAGAAAAGTATTTGCAGGAACGACAAAAAATAGCACAAGAAGTATGTCGAAAAAATGAGGCGAAATTTGACCCTCAAGGAGTACGCGATCGCTTAATTAATTAAAATTTTTCCCAGCTCTAAAATATCTATAAAAATATGTCACAATACTTATATTATGGCTAGTGACGAAAAAATTAAACCCCTATTTTGGATTGGGGATTCATTGAAAAATTTAAGAGAGTTTCCTGAGTCCGTAAAAGATCAGATTGGATTTGCTTTATATCAAGGACAAGTAGGTAGTAAACACATCAGTGCTAAACCTCTCAAAGGTTTAGGCGGAGGAATACTTGAAATAGTAGAAAACTTTGATGGAGATACTTATAGAGCTGTTTATACAGTAAAATTAAAAGGAGCTATTTATGTTCTTCATGCTTTTCAGAAAAAATCAAAAAAAGGGATAAAAACACCTCAAAAAGATATTGAACTAATTAAGCAACGACTGAAAATAGCCCAACTACATTTTAATGAATCGTTGATAAAGAATCAAGAGGATAATAATAATGAGTGATGAAATTTTAGTAACTGCAAGTAGTGGTAATGTGTTTGCTGATTTAGGTATTAATAATGCTGAAAAAACTCTAGCTAAGGCAAAAATTGCTAACCGTATATGTGAATTAATTAATGAACGTCAATTAACTCTTTCTACAGCATCAGAATTATTAGGTATTAGTGAGGAAAAAATTTCGAGACTTATAAGTGGTCTATTGCAAGAATTTGATTCTGACCAATTATTTCAGTTTCTCAATTATCTAGATCAAGATATTGAAATAGTGATTAAACCTAAATCACCAAAAAGTAAGTATGGAGAGATAAATATTGTATATTAAATTATGTCGAATGAAATATTAAAGAACATCAAATTAAGGGTTATCGGTAGTAATGGAAGGAAAATGTATGCTAAACTTTTAAGCTTTAATTGCCTCTCATTGCACTAAGCTTCGATCTAGACCTTCTTTGAAACATTCAATTTTCCGTTCAGACCGCAAAAGTAAACACTATTTATATAAGAGATGCTCAAAGCAATTTTGTTCGACCTCGATGGCACCCTAGCAAATACAGACCCTTTGCATTACGAAACCTGGAAAGAAATTTTAAATAATCACGGAGTAATAATTGACCATAAATCTTATAAACAATATATTAGTGGTAGAACTAATCCAGCAATTATTCAAGATTTACTACCACAACTATCAACCACAGAAGCAGAAGAACTAGCAAATTATAAGGAAGTAAAATTTAGAGAAATTGCCTTAAATTTAAAGCCATTAACAGGATTATTAGAATTTATTGAATGGCTAGAAAAGCAAAAACTCCAGAAAGCAGTTGTGACAAATGCACCTCCAGAAAATGCTGAATTTATGTTAGATGTTTTGCAGTTAACAGAGACTTTTCCATTAGTAATATTAGGTGGAGTAATGACTGTGGGGAAACCCGATCCTGCACCTTATAAATTATGTTTAGAAAAATTGGAAATATCCCCAGAAGAAGCAATTGTTTTTGAAGATTCTCGTTCAGGAATTAAGTCAGCAGTCGGAGCAGGAATTTACACAGTAGGAGTTGCTTCTACCCATGAACCTGAATCTTTATTAGAGGTGGGAGCGAGTATTGTTATTAATGATTTTAGTGATGAAAAATTACAGCAACTTTTAGATAGAAGGAAGTTCCAAGTAAACTAAGGTTATGATGGCAAAGATAAATCCTTAGTTACACAAAAGCTAAAAATGTTTATTTCCAACTTGATACGGTCTCGGGGTCTCCCGTTATAATCTGCGATTTAACGGGAGGGGAATTGCCGAGCTGCAAATTAAACAGGTTTCGATTGCTGTTCAAATGTAGCACTAAAGAGTAGTATAAAATTATGATAATTACTCATTGCTACAAAATTAAGCCCACTCCTGAACAGTCAGTCAAAATAGATTATTGGCTAGAACTGTTACGAAGACATTGGAATTATGCTCTAGGTCAAAGACTAGATTGGTTAAATAGAACTAGATGTCAAGTTGACCGTTGTTCATTAATTTCATGTCCTATTGGTGAAATTTCTACTAGACCAGATTATTATTTTCAACAATCAGCACTTAAACAGACAAAAAAGTTATTTCCTGACTACAAGGAAATATATTCAGAAATTCAACAAATTAACTTACAAAGGCTAGATAAAGCTTGGAAACGTTGGTTAATACCTGACAAAAAAGGTCAACGTGGAGGGCGACCTAGATTTAAAAAATCAGGAAAGTTAAGGTCATTTTGTTTCAGCAGAGTCAATAATTCTAAAGCAGCAGTTAAGTTTGATGGTAAGCAAATCATTATTAGTAGGTTTGGTACTATTCCAGTCATAGTTCATAGACCTATACCAGATGGTATGACGATAAAAACTGCAACTATAATCAAAAAAGCTGATGGTTATTATATAAGTTTCAGTTTAGAAGATAAATCAGTTCCTAATCTAATTCCTACAAATAATATCAAAACTGCTGTAGGTATTGATGTAGGGTTAAAAGAGTTTTTAACTACTAATACTGGTGAGACTGTTTCTGTACCTAAATTCTATAGAAAATCTCAATCTAATTTAGCAAGAAAGCAAAAAAAAGTATCTAGAAAAGAAGTTGGGTCTAACAACTGGAAAAAAGCGCAAAATAGAATAGCTAGATTACATCAACATATAGCCAGACAAAGAGAAGATTTCCATTACAAAACTGCTCATAAATTAGTTAAAGAATATGACATGATTGCAGTGGAAAACTTAAATATTAGAGGATTAGCAAAAAATACTAAACTATCAAAATCAATTTATGATGTAGGTAAACAATGAATAATGAATAATGAATAATGAATAATGAATGAGATCAAATCCGTTGGCTTCACAGTAGTATAATTCTGTCGATCATCATACAATCTGTAAGGGTAAATGGCCATT
The DNA here is from genome assembly GCF_010692555.1 of Okeania sp. SIO3B5. Lineage (GTDB taxonomy): Bacteria > Cyanobacteriota > Cyanobacteriia > Cyanobacteriales > Microcoleaceae > Okeania. The sequence goes on from NZ_JAAHHG010000163.1 coordinate 9,772, forward strand.
CGCCCCTACAATATAGACTCTGATCTTTAAAGATTAAATAACACCGATGCTACCGGATTTGATATGATTCTTTAATTATTAATTATTAATTATTAATTATTAATTATTTAAGGTGTTCATGTAATAAAAGTTAATCCTCACAATACATCACAAAATTGTAGTAATTGTGGTCATAAAGTACCTAAGGCTTTATCAGTTAGAACTCATTCTTGTCAGAAATGTGGAATAGTTTTAGATAGGGATGAAAATGCAGCAAAAAACATATTAAATAAAGCGCTAAACGAGGTGGGTATCATCTTGTCTGCTTGTGGAGGCTTAGATATTGGTCAGCCTGTGAAACAAGAAACTTCTTTGTTTGTTGAGAAGCTCCCGTTATAATCTTTGATTTAACGGGAGAGAACTTCACGAGGTATTAGTTTATGAATAATAATGCTACTTATCGGAAAATATTAATTTTATCAGCTAATCCTAAAAGTACAAGTTTTTTAAGGTTAGATGAAGAAATACGAGAAATAAAAGAAGGATTGAGGCGATCGCCTTCTAGAGATTTATTTTTAATTGAATCTGCGGAAGCTACTCGATATAGAGATATTCGTAGAGCTATTTTAGATTATCAACCTAATATTGTTCATTTTAGCGGACATGGAGCAGGCCATGATGGTTTAGTTTTTGAGGATGAAACTGGGTCTCAAAAATTAGTTGATACTGAAGCTATTGCCGGACTTTTTCAATTATTTTCGGAACAGGTAGAATGTGTTGTTCTGAATGCTTGTTATTCAGAATATCAAGCTCAAGAAATAGCTAAATATATTAATTATGTGATTGGTATGAGTCAGGCTATAAATGATAGGGCTGCGATTGAATTTGCTGTGGCTTTTTATGATGCTTTAGGAGCTGGACAAACTTATGATTTTGCTTATCAGTTAGGATATAATGCTATTATGATTGCAGGAATACATCAAGAGTTAATTCCTCGGTGGTATGCTAAAAATAGGGAAAATTCAATTCCTCAAACTGTGACTTTTATACCTCGTAATAAATCTAATTTTAATACTTCTAATCAAGGAGATAAAACAATGGCTGGCGAACGTAATATCAAAGTTAGAACTGGTGGTTATCACGAGACAAAAATTGGAACTTGTGAGAATCGTGAGACAAAAATTGGCACTGGTGATAATCGTGAGACAACGATAACTATTAATGACCAAGGAAGTTATGTTGGAGGAGATTACTATAATAATTCCGCAGAAAAACAAAACCTGGCTGAAGCTGCCAATGAAATTCAACAATTGCTGGAACAACTAAGTCAAAATAATCCTACTAATACAATGACTGGAAATATGAAAATAGCAGGGGAAGTAATTGAACAAATTGAAACTAATCCTGCTTTGATGAATCGGGTTTTCAGTACATTAAAAGCTGGTGGTGTGAGTGCTTTTGAGCAAATTTTAAATCATCCGGCAGCGAGTTTTGTGATTGGTGCTTTGGAAGAGTGGCAAAATACTAAAATTCAAGGCAAATAAAAAACAAAATCTAACACAAAAGTTGCTAGTTTATTTCCCTTTCCTATTCTGGGGAGTTATGATAACTATCGCCTTCAACATAACTCCCTCGATCGTTAACGTTAACAGAAGTCTCTTGGTAATTACCTTCGTTAATAGATGTCTCTCGGTAATTAACTTCGTTAACAGAAGTCTCTCGATAACCACCTTGCTGGACTTCAATATTCCGGGTTTCTTGATAGGTTTGAACATAAAATCTGTTCTGCTTTAAGGCTGTTTCTAATAAGTTTTTCAGCTCAATAATATGTTTGTCTTTTTCTGCTACTCCAAAGTACAGGAAAGATGTTTTTACGGCATCAATGCTGACTCGCTTAAATGAAATTCTTGAAGAATTATTAATTAAATGGGAATGCAAATTAATCGAATTTAATGGGGAAGAAAATCATGTTCACATTTTGTTTCAGTATCATCCCAACGTCATGTTAAGTAAGCTAGTTAATAACGTCAAAACAGTCACAAGCAGACGGTTAAGAAAAGAATTTGCAGAACAAATTAATGCTATTTACTGGAAAGATGTTTTATGGAATGGCTCTTATTTTATTGCTTCTTGTGGCGGGGTGACAATTTCTACTTTGAAAAAGTATATTGAAAACCAGAAAACACCAGAATAGTATTGCCAACTCGCGTAGGCATCGAGCCTACTTAATTGACCACCGATTCATCTCACACTCCTCTTAAAAATTATGGTGTGAGGCTTCTCGGCAGTCTAGCTAAAAATTATTACCATTCAACAACACCAATTATCCAAATTGTCCAAAAATGAACTTAATCAGCAAACTATTTTCCAAAATTAACATCCCTCCGAATATTCGCTTTCGACCCAAAAACCTCCTCTGGGTTTCTCTAATAATATTTGGACTAAGCCTCACTCAAATCTACACCTATCTACCAACCGCCACTGCTCAACAACCCTCCTCCTTTTCCCCCAGAGAATTTCGAGGAGTATGGGTAGCATCCGTTGCCAATATTGACTGGCCGTCCCAACGTGGTCTATCTGTTGCGCAACAAAAATCAGAATTACTCAACATCCTCAACCGGATGCAAGAACTTAACCTCAATGCTTTAGTATTGCAAGTTCGACCCAATGGAGACGCTTTGTATGATTCTCCCATCGAACCCTGGAGTGGTTGGATGACAGGTAAACAGGGAACCCCACCACAACCATATTACGATCCACTAGAATTTGCGATCGCAGAAAGTCATAAACGCAATATCGAACTCCATGCTTGGTTTAACCCATACCGCGCTCAACTTAGTCCCAATGATGGTTCCTTTGCTGGAAATCACATGGCGGTCAAATATCCCCAATATGCTTATAGATACGGCAACAACATTTGGATGGACCCAGGGGCGAAAGTTATTCAAGACCAAACTTTCAACACCATTATGGATGTAGTCCGTCGTTATGACGTTGATGCCATTCATTTTGACGACTATTTCTACCCCTACCCTAAAAGGGGACAAGAGTTCCCCGACTACCAAACCTATAACGCATACAAAGCATCTGGCGGTACTCTCTCTTTATCTAACTGGCGACGACAGAACGTGAATAATATGGTGCAACGTCTTTACCAAGGTATTCACGCTGAGAAACCTTATGTAAAATTTGGCATTAGTCCATTTGGCATTTATCGCCCAGGGAACCCTCCTGGTATTGTCGGGTTAGATCAATATGAAAGTTTATATGCTGACGTCAAATTATGGATGGAGAAGGGTTGGGTAGATTATTTAGCACCCCAACTTTATTGGCGAATCGACCCCCCTCAACAAAGTTATCCAGTTTTGTTAAATTGGTGGTTACAACAAAACCCACAACGTCGTCATATTTATGCGGGAAACTATTTAAGTCAGTTGCAAGGTGCGGGTTGGTCAGTATCTGAATTTGAGAGACAAGTTGCTATTTCTCGTCAGAGAGCAAGTCAACTTTCTTTAGGAAATATCTTTTTTAGTATGAAGATGTTTCGAGATAATGTGGCGGGTGTAAATAATGTATTCAAAAATTATGTTTATTCGACTCCAGCATTACCTCCAGCGATGCCGTGGTTAGATAACCAACCTCCCGCACCACCTACAGGAATACAAGTTAATTCTGATGTTATTAGTTGGAGTGCTGATAATACTGGAGATGTTCGGTCTTGGGCGTTGTATCAGCAAACAGGTAATCAATGGTCACTTGTACAAGTATTAAATTCTGCTACTAATGCGGTGAGAGTTACCCCAGGAACTTATGCTTTGCGGGCAGTAGACAGGTTGGCAAATGAAAGTGTAGAAGAAGTGGTAACGGTGCAGTAATTTAGAAGTCAAAATTCAAAAGTCAAAAGTCAAAAGTTAGAAGTTGTTTTTTTAATGGGAATTTTGAGAAACCCTACAAAAACGTTTCGCCTTAAAAAGTAGGGATGTTGTATGCAACGTCTCTACTATTGAGAATTGAGAATTCTGATCCTGAGTCCTGACTCCTAAAAACCCCTATAGCATTACCCTTTGTGAGGTACAGCGCTGGAGATCCCCCCTAACCCCCCTTGAGAAGGGGGGAACTGGAAGTCCCCCTTTTTAACTGGAAGTCCCCCTTTTTAAGGGGGATTTAGGGGGATCGTTGATGTACCTCACGCCTACTGAAAATCGCACCCTTTGTGAGGTACAGCGCTGGAGATCCCCCCTAACCCCCCTTGAGAAGGGGGGAACTGGAAGTCCCCCTTTTTAAGGGGGATTTAGGGGGATCGTTGATGTACCTCACGCCTACTGAAAACCGCTATATCTATATTATAGCAAACATTTATAAAACTGGTATTAAATATGGCTTTCAGTGATTTTAAAACAATCTCGGATGTACAAAAAAAGTATAGAATTAAATATTCAGAAGAAAATTTCATAGTTAGTCAAGAATTATTGCCTTCAGACAGTTTTATCAAAGACTTTGAATTTAACAAAGAAAATATAGACTTGTTTGCCTCAGAAGCATCTCGCAGTGAAATTATCATCTCGCCACTATTGCGTGAAGTCTATAAGAAATATTATCAGAAGTATTCATTTTGGATTCGCAAAAGTATTTCTTACGATGAAATTCTCTCTGGAACACCTGACTATATTTTTTCACGACGTTCTGAACTTGGTAAAACTGTATTAGAAAAGCCTATTGTTATTGTTGTTGAAGCCAAGAAAAATGATTTTGAGCATGGTTGGGGGCAATGTCTGGCGGAGTTGTTCGCGTCACAGAAAATAAATGATAATTTTTTAAGGGCAGTATATGGAATAGTGTCAGATGGTAATTTATGGCAGTTTGGAAAGCTTGTGGCAGACAATTTTATCAAAGATTCTGGGAATTTTACTATCGATAATTTGCCAAGAGTTTATGGTGCTTTGGAAAACCTGGTTCAATTAGTAGAAGAAGATGATGAGAAATAGGATAATTTGTAGGGGTTTGGTCCGCAAAACCCTAGAGTTCCCTGTTCCCTATTTTCTCTATTCACTCAAAATATTAATGGTTGTTAAAAAACCAGGTTTCTGCTGATTAACGAAAGCTCATATTCGAGAGTCAAAATATCTATCAACCAAGGATTGATATTTTGATAATTACTCAAATAAGGGTTTACCAAGACCAGAGCAAGCATCCCCAGTTAACTTAACTAATTTATCTTGTTTCCTATGTGGATTTTCTTCCTTTATAAGAGTATTATATTCATCTTGAAAATTTTGATTCACTGTTTTAAAGTCTATAATATTCAAGAATTGAGACTTCTCATTATCACGTATACCATAAACAAAAAGACAAACAGGTTCTTCATTTCTACTGGCCTGAATAAGTCGTGCAAGAAGCGTTTGAGAATTTCTTTTTGATATGGCTTTGGTAATATCAGGAATTGTGCCTTCGTAGTCTACATTTTTAAGAACACTAATATCTTTCTCTGGAGATACACCTTTATTTAGCATTCGATCCGTAGGTTGATGGTCTGTATAAATCATAGAAGTTTGTTCAAATTTTCCTTTTAATCTCTGAACAAAAAAAGCTCTGAGTCCATCTGTTCCATCTTGTTCAGCAAAATTATAAGATGTTTCTGACCATCCTGTGATTTTGACCAAAACCGACCCCGATTTATAATTGCTAATATCTATTGGAGGATGGATAATTGCTTGAAATTCTACAAAATCAACAACAAATCCTATGATAGAAATCATAATACTAGCAATAGTAGCAACAACAAATACTGTACTATTTCTACGGAAAGATTCAATAAATCTGTGCAAGAAATTTTTTTGATTTGCTTGAGTGTTTTGATTGTTTGGATTTTGTGAAGTAGTCATCAGTTGCACCTAAAGTTTAAGTTTGGGCGTTAGTAAATCAAGAGGTAAAAATTTAAAGGTCATCCAAAGCGATCGCCCTGAATACCCGACTAAGAATGTTACTCCTAGGAAAAAATCATCTCTTTAACCGTATAATACCAAGAGCTGAGTGTTTGTTCAGGATAAAACAACTAAAAGGCAAGACGCTCATTCTACAAAACTATTCAGGAAAAACAACGTGCAGACAGAGCAGTATAAATGCTCAAGGAAAGAGGAATTAATCTGGATAATGTATAAGCATTATTCCAAAAATTTAAAATTCTTGGTAGGGGTTTAGTCTCCAAACTCTCTAGTAATATTATTGGTAGTTTTACATAGTAATGGTATACAGGAATAAGGAATACCTGGAACGGGAGCAAGATGCTCCCACTACTATTCCCTATTACCTCTTTTCTATATATTTCTCAACTATGCAAAAAAATCAACTCAAACAAAAACTCAAAAACGGCGAAGTTGTACTCGGACCTTTTATGAATTGCGCTTACCCTGCATTCATAGAAATTTGTGGTCTAGCAGGATTTGATTTCGCAGTCATTGATCTCGAACACGGACCTCTAAATATCCTGGTTGCAGAAGACCTTTGTCGTGCTGCTGACTGTGTTGGTATTGCACCTATTGTTAGAGTCAGCAAAAATGATGCTGCACAAATTCAACGCGCTCTTGATATTGGTAGTGCAGGTGTACAAGTTCCACAAATAGAAACAATAACCGATGCAGAAATAGTAGTGCAAAGTGCAAAATATAATCCTATTGGTTGCCGTGGTTTATCATTCGGAACTCGTGCAGGAGTTTACACTTCAGCAGGCAGTAATATAACCGATAAATTGAATTCAGAATCTTTAGTTGTAGTTCATGTAGAGGGTACAAAAGGCATCGAAAATCTGAGAGAAATTGTTACAGTTCCTCATATTGATGTAATTTTTCTCGGTCCTTACGATTTATCTCAATCTTTAGGTATTCCTGGAGAGGTAGATGATATTCGAGTTGTTGAATTAATGCAGAAAGCAGTAGAAATTATCCGGAATGCAGGTAAAACTGTTGGTACTTTTACTAATAATCCTGAGACTGCTAAAAAATGGATTGACTGTGGAGTTCAATATATCGGATTAGGTATAGATGTGAGTATTTTCTTACAAGGTTGTCAAGCTTTAGTCAAAGGTGTAAGAGGTTAATTTTTACTTTAGAAGGAAGAGAGAAATAGCATTTCTCATAAAGATGAGGTACATTTACGATCCCCCTAAATCCCCCTTAAAAAGTGGGACTTTGAAGCTTTTTAAGCAGTTCCCCCCTTATTAAGCTATCCATTACCCGCATATTTCTTAACATAAAACTTGACAAAACTGACAAATTATGAGTAAGTCTTAGTTCGGCTTTTTCGGGAAAATAATGTATAAAAAAAGCACATTTATTGGTGATTGCTCAAGTATTTTTACTTAGATACTATGATTTTTTCTCCGTGTCTCCCCCTCTCCGTGTCTCCCCGTCCGCACAAGAGTTTCAGGAGTTATGGGTAAGGGATAGCTTATTAAGGGGGGATCTAAAACTGTATCTCACCAATTTGAGAAACGCTATAATATGAAGTACAGAAATTAACAATTAAATTTTTTGGCATTGCATAATTGTGGGATGACTTTATCAGAGAGCATCAAGTATAATCCCCGTGTCTCCGCGTCCCCGTGTCCCCGTGTCAGCCTCAATCATCCCAGTATTCAGCAACGCCAATTTTTTCAGTGCGGGCATCTTGCCCGCGACAGGTGTACCTCACCAAGATGGAATCCGCTGTAAGAATTGACAAAGCTATTTTTTTGAGTAAATTTATACATTTTTTAACAAAAATTCATACTTTGTATTCTATTTAGCAACACTTCTCAGAAATCTGAGCTATATTAAAAATATAGTTGTATAAAACTAAATTTTTGCTCTATAAAAATAGGGAGAAATATTTATGCAAAAAGTTTTAGATTCAATTCATTTAGACTACGCTTTTATGTTTACCTACAAAAAGGTAAATTCTATTAGCATGGAAGGTTTTGAACAGTTTTTTGCCGATCTTCCAGTCGATCCCTACATAAAAGCTAAGTATCGTTACAGAAGACTTTCTCGTTTTATTATCTCAGGGGAAGAGTTAATAAAACAACCTCATGGTTATCTTTTGCAAACTAAAAATTATAATCCTCTAGTAGGAGGAATTAAAAGAGAATTTGCTGAAATAGACGACGGACTTATTGCCTTAGATAACTTTAAAAAAATGATTTTAGCTTTCTGCGATTCCTGCAAACTACATCCAGAAGCAGATATTGGAGTTCATCAAATTAGAACTATTTGTTCCCCTAATAATTCAGGTAATCCAGCACCGGAAGGTATTCATAGAGATGGCACAGATTTTATTGGCATATTTGCAGTAGATCGACATAATATTCAAGGAGGTGCAACCCATCTTTATGGTGCGAAAAAAGAAAAACCTGTGTTTAGTAAAATTCTCCATCCTGGGGATTTATTGTTAGTAAATGACCATGAATTTTTCCACTTTACAACTCCAATTAAACCTGTAACTGAATCAGCAGGATATCGAGATGTATTTGTTCTGACTTCTCCAAGTTTGATTCATTGATTGAAGAAGGAAGAAGGCAGAAGGCAGAAGGAAGAAGGAAGAAGGCAGAAGGCAGAGGGCAGAAGGCAGAAGGGAAAGTTGCTTATGGATTCAAACTCCAAACAATTTTAACTACCCTCGTTGACAATGAGTAAGATTTATACTTTTGATAAGTTGTCTGTAGACTTGTTGCGAAATCAGAGAGAGTTAAACTTACAGCGGTTCCCGTTTTTATGAGGTACACAAGTCGCGGGCAAGATGCCCGCACTACAATGATTTTACCATTCAAGCTTGTACCTCATTTGTCCGAAATATGCTGTATTACTTTGTCAGAATTACCTTTTTCCGAGGGTCTCAATATTATTTTTCTCCACCTTAAATAAATTTCACTGTTCCACTATATAAATTTGATACCCCATCTCCCCTGATTGCAAAGGTACTGATAACTGATAACAGAAATAACTTCTGACTTCAAACTTCTGACTTCTGACTTCAAGAAGGGGGGTTGACAATTTGTATACTTGGGGTTAATATTAAAAGTAAGGCTATAGGTATAAAGAACCTCGACAAATAAATAGCAGTAGGTTTTTAGTCATTTCTAGTTTTTAAGGAGTGGTTGAAAGGTGGTTTTTCATCTTTGCATGGTACCCCATCGACGCGGGTCGGAGAATCGCTGTAACCCTTATTCTCTCGTTGACCCGCGTCGATGCCATGCTAGGAGGGGGTTTGAGGGCTGTCATTTTGGCAAAAATTGCCTTGTTGATTTTTTTATCAAAGGGGCGCGTCGATTTGGGGGTCTGAAAGCCTTGTTATGTCGTCGTTCCAAAACGTAGCTCCCCCCCGCTTGGGTTAATGCGGATTAGTTGGAAACGATAACATCATTTTCAGAACTTTTCAGATCTCCATTAACCCCCCCGCTTGGGTTAATGCGGATTAGTTGGAAACTTCAATGCTTCCATCAAATCCACCTGCTACATTTTCAACCCCCCCCGCTTGGGTTAATGCGGATTAGTTGGAAACTCAGCGGTAAGCTCCCGCGTTTCCGCG
>NZ_JAAHHG010000164.1 GCF_010692555.1 Okeania sp. SIO3B5
TCGATCGCTTCCTAATCAACTTTAACCAAGGAGCAGATATCATCACTGACTTCAATATCAATCAAGACTTCCTCGTATTACCTGATGGACTCACTACTGATGAACAGAACTTAACAATTGATGGTGTTGGAAACAACATTTCTATTTTCTGGAACGATCAACTTTTAGTTACTCTAGAAAATTTGTCTGCGACTTCAGAGCAAATAACGTCTCGTTTAACTACTTTCAATGATTCCTCTTTCATGTAATAGCCGATCTATCGAGTAATATCATGTTCGGTACTCATACTTTGGCAGAGGGAAGCCGGACGGTAGAGAGCAAAGTTTGAAGTGAAGAGGTTTTTTATAACTAATCATCCGAACATGATATAACTTGTTTCCATTGGTGGCCTCAAACTAGGGCTGTTCAGTTATAAGCGATCGTCAGAACATAAAGGTAGTTGGCGTTGGCGGAGCCTAGCGGCAGCTATATCGCAATTCTTTTGGCCATAAAGTTTGAATACTTCTGTAGAACATTAGATTTATCAATTTGGTTGTAATAATTTTTATAACGGTTAATTTTAACTGAAAACCCTTGAAATTCTGGCTCCTGATTACCGTAGAGGTGATTCGCGCAATTAGGAGCATGACCTAGGAAATCGCCACTACTACCAAAATATTAAAACTTAAATTAGGATTGCTATATTGCCACAAACATTATAATTATTTGCATCACAATATTCAATGCCAGCCTCAAAGTTAAACAAGCCGACACCACTATATCAATATAGATAAAAATTAGTTGAATCTAAAAATCAGACCCTAAATTAACTAGAACTTTGGGGTTCATTTTCGTCTAGTTCCGTATCTCGGAAATATTTACGAATAATTTCAACTTCAGGGTCCACCTCAATCCATAATCGGGCACCACCTGCTTGACTCTTGTTAGGTTTATGAGGTCGATAGACAATTTTGCAATTTCCCAGAATTTCTACTTCGTGGCAGCGATGGTTTTTGCCTCCTTGTTTGACAGAAATAGCTCGAAGAGAAGTACCGTGGTCTCGGTTATAGTCAATTTCTTTGCGCAGCACATGGATAAAAGTATTGCCTGTACGGAATCCTTTATTCCAAGTTCCTTGAGGACCTCGACGACCAGGAGTAATTTCTGGCATTCCTCGACGATTTAAAGGAATTACCCAGAACCGTTTAACTTTTTTAGCTCCTTTGAGACGACCTTGCCTCAAAAGTAACCTGAGTCTAGCAGTAGAAATATTTAAAAGAAATGCTGCTTCTGTTGTACCAACTGTATCTGGTGTAGTAGTTGTATCTGTCATAAACTGTTCCGGAACATATTTTCCATATACTAAATAATTTATTATCTATCAAACCACAAAGGATTTAATTTGGCAATAATTTTTTGATTTTCCAGTTGTGCTTGTTTCATTTGTATGTCTTATGAACTGTTTCGGAACATATATATAAGGGATAAACCGGCTAAGTATTTACCATTAAACTACAAAGGATTTAATTTGGCAATAATTTTTTGATTTTCCAGTTGTGCTTGTTTCAGTGGATAGCCTCAAAGCTCAAAGTATGAAGTCCAAGTCGAGAGGAATAACTTTTAACTGTTGCTTGCTAACACCAAAAAATATAGATTATCCAAGACTTATATCTACAAAATGTCTAGGATACAGCACAATGGCAAATAGGTAGAAAAATTAGGAACCAGACACGAAACTTGAGTTCATGTCAAAGCTATAGCAAATATTATTGACACCCTGGGGCAAGCTCTGCTAACCTTGAGTAAAGTAATTCAATGTGAGTAATGGCCAAATCTCACGGTTCCTTGACAGGAATAGAAGCTAAAATTGAATACCATCCGGTATTTGAAGAACTCGGAGCATTATATGAATCCTGGAAACGCTCTGCTGTTAACTGGATGCAAACTGAGAAATTATCAGAATCTGAACTAGAAAAGCGAAGTAATGAAAAAGTTTAACATTCAATGGGCATGGGCTGATTCAATTGCTACAGAAGCACGAACATGTTTAAACCAATTAAAAACAGCTAAAAAAAACCATTATTCTAAATTAGAGTTACAATTAAGCGCCAAGACAACTGCTACAAAAAAACTCATCACTAAACTAGAAAAAACATTAAAATTAGCAACAAAAAGAGGTTTTCCACATATACAAGCTCGAAAGAAATTTTTTCATCAATTGCTAGGCTTAGAAAGCAAAATTCAGAAAATAGCTAGTCTGAAACTAAAATTAAAGAAGTTAAAAAACACAGAACGTCTACATATTTGTTTTGGTTCACAGAAATTATTTAACGCTCAACATCATTTAGCAGAAAACGGATATAAAACCAGACATGACTGGAATGTAGATTGGAGAAAAAAACGCTCAGGTAGGTTTTTCTGTGTAGGAAAATCTCAGCCAGGGGGCGGAACTATGCTCAAAGTTTTCCCATTACAAGAGGATGGGTCATATAAATTACAAGTTCAACTACCTAGACCATTACAAGACAAATATGGTCAGAAAATACAGTTAAAATTTTCAGTTTCAGATAGGAATGGCAGATATAGAGCCACAGATTTAGATTATGCCATCAATAATTTAAAACCAATTACAATTTCTATTTTTCGTAGAGAACATAAACAGGATAATTGGTATATACATCTTTCTACTTATGTACAAGAAATACCAGTAGTTCATACTAGAAAAAATGGTTGTCTTGGTATTGATTTTAATGCTGATTCAATTTCAGTTACTTATGTGAAGTGGGATGGGAATATTGAATATTTAGAAGAAATCCCGTATAAATGGAAAAATCAAACTACAGGGCAACGACAAGCATCCATGAGAAATATTGTTTCTCAAATTGTCAAATTAGCAGAATTTTTTGAATGTGCTATTGCCATTGAATCTCTAAACTTTAGTAAGAAAAAGGCAAAGATGAGTGGATATTGTAAAGTTTACAATGAGATGCTTGTCTTATTGTCTACAGGAATATTTAGAGAAACTTTAGAGTCACGTTGTAGAAGATTTGGAGTTGAATTAATTAAAGTTAATCCAGCTTTTACCAGTCTAATTGGAATGATTAATTATATGGCTAAATACGGTCTAAACAGTGGCACTGCTGCAGCTTTAGTAATTGGTCGTAGAGCATTAAAATTATCAGAAAAAATCCCACAGTGTTTGTTGAGACCGGAGGATGTCAACAAACATGATTGGAGTCATTGGAGGCGAGTTGCTAGTTTTATTAAACTACATCGTATCCGGAGGACTCAACTTTTTCGATGGAGGAAAGCCCTTGAGGGTATCCTAACCCATAGTTTATGGGCGGAACATCAACTTTCACAGCAAGTACACATTGAAACGGGTGAGTAATGAATCATTTGCAATCACCGATGGCAGATGTCTAGCGCGTGTCTAGTTTTCAAGAAGGTGTTACGGGTGCATTGCTCTGACTTAATTGAGATATTACCTATTTTTCTAATGAGGATAATCTTTGAAAATGTCGTTCTAAGGCAAACACCTTCAATTATAGTTTTTTGTAAGTTATCCAAGTGTTTTCCCGTGTGATTAAAAACTAGGCGATCGGCAAGTTTTAAAACATCTTGAATATCCATACTTCTAATAATTAACAATTAACAATTAATAATTACCTCTCTTTAAAAATAAGAGGATTGACTAAAAATATTTTTTTTCTTTTTTACCATTTACAGTAGAAACTTTAAACCTTAATTATTTGGTAACAATTTAATATGACATTTTCCGACTTTTTCAGACATGAAATTCAGGACAATTCCCGACTGACAAAATATTGATGTTCAAAATAATATAAATCCTAATAGTTAAAAGCAATTTTTTAGCTGCTGTTATATCTGTGGTTTTACTGATAGACAAAAGTTAAAAATTATCGGTTAGTTTCTATAGCAAATCAATGAATAGAAAAGCCAGAATATTTTTAATTGGTACAATATTAGCCATCAGTGGAATTGTTATTAGAAGAACTGGAAATGCTAATTTACCAGATACATCTATATTATTTAATTTATCTCATTCTCAAGATTTAGCTTTATATGCTATTACCACAGTTAATTCAATTGGTATTGACTTAGAATATATTCGACCAATGAATGATGCTGAAGGTTTGGCAAAACGTTTCTTTACTGCTCAAGAATACAATCTTATTAGTCAGCTTCCTCCTCAACAACAGCAAGAAGTTTTCTTCAAAATATGGACTTGTAAAGAAGCCTATTTAAAAGCCACTGGAGATGGGTTAGCAGGAGGATTGGAAAAAGTCGAAGTTTGTTTAAAACCCGAACAACCAATACAGTTTATGAGTATTAATGGAGATTTTCAAGAAGCTTCCCGTTGGTATTTATATCAGTTTATTCCTGAATCTAATTATATTGCTGCTGTAGTAGTGGCAGGGAAGGATCAAAACTTAAGTTTTTGGCAGATAAATAACACCAACATTGCTTAAGGATTAGACCAAAAAACTAATGCACTATTTTAGCTGTGTCAGTCCACTACATTTTATGGCGTTGGTAAATCACAGGATAAAATTTGTACGGGGAATTCCCTTGTGGTTGCCCCCAATCATTCATTAACTGGGGTGGGTATGCAGGGCTAATTTATTCTGGTTAGATTTCACCATAAGTAAGTTACGGAATCGTTTGTCCGGGGGACAGACTAACGCCAAAGCCGAGGGTCTCTATTAGCGCGACTTATCCGTAGGATCAAGAGAAAACCCAACATTAGTAAGCCTTTGTTGGGTTTCACTATCATTCTACAAGGGCTGACATTTTAACAGTTTTGAGCAGCCTGTCACCCAGTGAACTGAGAGATTTTTTTATCCCCCAACTAACTTTTCAAAAATCCTCTGAGATCCTTCGACTTTAAATGTCTTGTGGCTCATAAATATAAACCTGACCAGATTCTCCGCTAAATAAGTTTTTAGCTTCCTGATCAAATTTAACTTCAAATGTTCCTTTTGGGCGAATCTCCTCATAAGAGGATGAGGATCTTTTAAGAAGTTGACTGTGAAAATTAAAATTTTTGCCAATAAGATCAGGATCCTTTTTCTTACCCTCTGTTGCAAGATCGAGAACATTACTATTAAGACCATCACAGTTAAACACGTATCCACCATTTACAACAGCAATGTTCTCCTTTTTGATTGTCATACCAGCAGAAGGAATCAGTTGAATTTTTATATCTTTTCCTTCTGGTTTGGTTGTAGTATTTTTTAGTCTTGCTTTAGCGTGATCCAGACAAATTTCAAGCCCAACTTTAACCGGAATGCTACTTAAATTAAAAATAGAACTTCCGTCATATCCTCTTTTTTGTAGCTCTGTTCCCAAACTATTAGATGGCATTGGTTCAAGATAAATGTAAGGATTAGATTCATATTCAATAAAGTCTATCTTTGACTTAAACTCCTTCTGAACTAAATGTGCTAATTTATAAGCCTCTTCCTGAAGAGTATAACCTACTTCTTGAACTAATGAACTGTTGTAAATATATGTATCTGTTCCCTTGTTCCATCCATAAACTGTAGTGCCAAATATAAAGATCCAATTATTTAGGGTTGTACCTTTGAGGAATGATTGTAGCGATGGCAGAAGATTATCAGAGTATGAGTTTTTTTCATTTAATGTGTAGTATCCCTTTTTACCTCTAAAGAAAAACTCTGGAATCATGAATATTTTCTTCACACTTTGATCGCTAATTACTGTTGGTTCTACCATAACCTCGTTGATTACTTTAAACAAATGATTGATTCTCTCTTTTATATCCTCTGAGTCGTTATCCAACGATGGGTAAGTCTTTTGCCCATTAACAGTTTTATACCCAATATTGACACAGTATGAAATGAATTGAACTTGAGACATGATATTTCCTCCAAGTAAACAAAAATCGCTAAGTTATCAATAGTGCTACTACAGAGACCTGTATGAATGCACAATCATAGTTGAATATAGAGAGGCTATTTCAGCGAAAAATTCAATATCAATACTCGATATTGAAAACCCACTCTATAATAAAGACGATTTTCCCTGGCAATTTCTGAATTTTTCGGATGCGTTTTAGTAGATTTATATATAACAGGACTTACGCATGGACGCTATTGGTAGGGTGTGTTAGCGCTAGCGTAACTGAGCAGCACTCCATATATAGTACCTTTGCGTAAGTCCTGTATAATTCGGCTGAAAAGTCGTCATTGCTACGATAACTAAATTATCGGGATTCAGTATTATACTAAATCCGGTTTATAGAGTATCCTTTTGTGCATATAGGGAAATGGGGAGATGGTTAGAGAGAATTTTGAAAAAGTACCTTTTGATAACTGGATTTGGTATTACAAAGCCAGGGACAATTATTTCTCGTCAGAGAATATTTACCAACCTATATTTTTGGTTAAGTAATTTTGGCAAAATGTAGGAGATTTCACAGGATATAGAATTACGCCAATACGTTAGGACAATTTTTAAATGCTGTATCTACCCAATATCTCACTGTTTCAAACAGTTAAAATTTTTTTTCATCCATGTTTTTAAAACTGCTCACCAATTTTCTATTTTGTTTAAATCTGGGGAATAAGAGCTGATTTATAAAGTAAATATTAAGAGGCTGAGTTTCTTACTATGCTTTTGTTTGGAGACTTACTATCTTAGAAAATAAATATCGCTGAAAACTATATGAAATAAGAGTTTCAGCGAACTTTATAAATCACCTCTAAGGAGGTAAATAGATAGAGATAGAACACCCTAGTAATTTTACTACTTCTTATCTTTCAACTATATTATACCAAATTCAAAAAAGGGTGTTACATTCCAATTTGTCATTTATTACTACAGTTTAATATTTTATGGCTTGCATTCATTGTCAAAATTAAATTTTTTTCCTCCATTTTTTGTCTATTTATCTTTCCTGGTTCCGGCGTTCTCTATCTCCTTTCATTTGTTCTGTAACTGTAGCAATATTTTATGAAAGTGGTATTAATTCATTGTTTGATTCACCAATGCCATACTTCAAAACGGCAGAAAGTTTAAACTCCCTGCCGCTTTACAATTAAATATTCACTCTAAATTCACCAAAGAAACTAAATCCTACTCAGCTCCTTGAGGCAACAACTCTCGTTTTTCAGCCTGAGTAACCTTAACCTGACCATCTTCCCCAACATCAACCACAGCAGTATCACCCTCGCGAACTGCACCAGAAAGAATTTCCTCAGCCAAAACATCCTCAAGCAAACGCATAATTGCCCGACGTAAAGGACGCGCTCCATAACTGGGATTATAACCTTCCTCAACTAACCGCTCTTGGAAGCGATCAGTAATTTCTAACTTAATGCCTTTTTCTGTCAAACGACTAAAGACTTCTTTCAACATAATCACAGCAATTTCCTTCACCTCTTCCTTATTCAACTGACGGAAGACGATAATCTCATCTAGACGGTTGAGGAATTCTGGGCGGAAATATTGCTTGAGTTCTTCATTAACCAAGTTGCGAATTCGGTTGTATTGAGCATCTGCTTCATTATCGGAGAACTCGAAACCAAGACCGCCGCCTCCTTTCTCGATGACTTTAGAACCGATATTGGAGGTCATAATAATCAAGGTATTCTTGAAATCTACTGTGCGACCCTTAGCATCAGTCAAGCGTCCGTCTTCCAAAATTTGTAACAACATATTGAAGACATCAGGGTGAGCTTTTTCAATTTCATCAAATAGCACCACAGTATAAGGACGACGACGAACTGCTTCCGTTAGCTGACCGCCTTCGTTATAACCCACATAACCAGGAGGAGAACCAATCAACTTAGAAACAGTGTGACGTTCCATGTATTCGGACATATCCAACCGAATCATTGCTTCTTCAGACCCAAAGAAATATGTAGCCAAAGCCTTAGTTAATTCAGTCTTACCAACCCCAGTAGGTCCAGAGAAAATAAAGCTAGCAATTGGTCGGTTGGGGTTTTTCAATCCCACTCTTGCCCGACGAATAGCACGAGATACTGCTCTGACAGCTTCTTCCTGACCAATCAAACGTTGGTGCAGAGTATCTTCCATGTGTAGCAACTTCTCAGACTCAGATTCTGTGAGTTTACTAACTGGAACACCTGTCCAACTTGCAACAATA
This sequence comes from Okeania sp. SIO3B5, assembly GCF_010692555.1. Lineage (GTDB taxonomy): Bacteria > Cyanobacteriota > Cyanobacteriia > Cyanobacteriales > Microcoleaceae > Okeania. The sequence goes on from NZ_JAAHHG010000164.1 coordinate 8,135, forward strand.
TGAGCAATATCTTCTTCGTTAACTACCGGAGAATCATTTTCAGAAGTAGAATCTGTTTTTTTATTCTGAGCAAGGGAGCGAATTTCAGATTTAATTTCCATTTCCCGGTCACGCAACTCTCCTGCCTTATCAAAATCTTGAGAGCGTACTGCCTCATCCTTTTCTTTAAGAATTTGACGCAACTCTTTATCCAATTCTTTAGCTGCGGGAGGAAGTTGAGAATTAATCAAACGAACCCGGGAACCTGCCTCATCAATCAAGTCAATAGCCTTATCCGGTAAATAGCGATCGCTAATATAGCGGTCTGATAATTTAGCAGCAGCTTCTAGAGCTGTATCCAAAATTTTTAACTTATGATGTTGTTCGTAACGTTCCCTTAAACCGTATAAGATTTCAATTGTCTCTTCAACGGAAGGTTCACCCACCATTACTGGTTGGAAACGACGTTCGAGTGCAGCATCTCGTTCAATGTGTTTGCGATACTCATCGAGGGTAGTTGCCCCTATGCACTGTAACTCCCCTCTGGCCAAAGCAGGCTTCAAAATATTAGCTGCATCAATTGCCCCTTCTGCTGCACCAGCTCCAATAAGAGTATGAACCTCATCTATAACTAGGATGACATTACCCGCAGAGCGAATTTCATCCATAATTTTCTTCAGACGTTCTTCAAACTCACCCCGGTATTTTGTGCCAGCCACCAATAAACCAATGTCCAGAGTAACTACCCGCTTTTCTTCCAGAATATCTGGTATATCATTATTAGCAATACGTTGTGCCAGACCTTCAGCGATCGCTGTTTTTCCAACCCCTGGTTCTCCAATAAGTACAGGATTATTTTTCGTTCTACGGCCTAGAATTTGAATAACCCGTTCAATTTCCTTCTGCCTTCCCACTACTGGGTCCAACTTACCTTCCGATGCCATTTGAGTCAGATTAGAACCAAACTCATCCAGAGTAGGAGTTTTAGTCCGTCCACCGCCTCCACCAGCAGTGACTTCTGCGGTTTCACCCAACATCCGAATCACCTGAGTCCGTACCTTCGAGAGGTCTACGCCCAAGTTTTCTAGGACTCTTGCTGCTACTCCTTCCCCTTCTCGAATTAAACCCAGAAGTAGATGCTCAGTACCAATATAGTTATGTCCTAATTGCCGTGCTTCCTCCAAGGATAATTCTAAAACCCTTTTAGCTCTGGGAGTAAATGGAATTTCTACAGCCACAAATCCAGATCCACGGCCAATTATTTTTTCTACTTCAATCCTAGCGTCCTTGAGATTAACACCCATAGATTTGAGAACTTTGGCCGCAACACCTGTGCCTTCTCCAATTAGACCCAGGAGAATTTGTTCCGTCCCCACAAAGTTATGTCCCAAGCGCCGAGCCTCTTCTTGGGCCAACATTATCACTTTGATTGCTTTTTCGGTGAAGCGTTCAAACATAATTAATTAATTCCTATTACTTATAAAGTTGCCCTTACGCTTATTCTAGCGTGACATTTATGCTAAAACTGTTTCCCAGCAAATGCTTCTTCAGACCTGAGATACTCGATCAAAATGTCAAATAATTTTGCTACTGCAATAATTTCTGGTCTGTCATTAAGTTTTCAGTGAATAACTTTATTTTTACCAAACTACTCAAACAATAAATACCAATTTTATGTGAGGCTGCAAAGAATTATGAAATTTATTAACTTGTCTGTCTAGAGCTACAGTCAACTTTGATTAAAATACTACTCTATGCAACCTAGAAATTAATTTGGTATTAGTATTGAGTATAGTTGGTTTCTAGAGAGGATTTAAAGTTATGTATTTTCTCCTATCTACTATTAAACAATTGTATTGAAGGTTACGTTTCCCTCACCAACAATATAATTTTAATTTCTCAAGTATAGCTCAGGTTTTTGTATAGAGATGATTCAATATATTTGTTGATTTTAAGAAATTCTAAAGTTTTCTCTCTAAATATTTTCTAGTAATGTGGTTGTTAGATTTGGATTTTATAGCGCTACGCGCTAGGGAATAGGGAATAGTAAACTTTTAAAGGGTTTTCGGTGTGGAATCCGTCAGGAAACAGGGTTTATAAATGTCAAACACCTTCCTTAATGCGTAGCGCTAGATCACAAAATATTCTCAAAAAAAGCAATATATGGCAATTTTTTCAAGCTTTTATTTATTTTTATAATTTTTGCATATTCTATCTAAAGTGTTATACAATTTCTTAAAACGATAGATAAAATAGTTTCTTAAATAAATTAGTCTCAAAATAATAACACAAATTTAATGTAGTTATTACCTGCTATCAATTCCCAATAACCGATTCTAACTTTTCCCACCTTACTTCATAACTATTGAGACGGGCGATCGCTTGTCTATGCCATTGGGACAAAGTTTGCTCAAATTCTGGGTCATGTAGATGACCACGCCAGAGAATAAGAGCATCTTCCCCAGTTTGCTGATAATATCCTCGACGACGGCCCACATCCTCAAACCCAAACTTGTGATAAAGGGACAATGCAGATGTATTTGAGACTGCAACTTCTAAGGTGGCTCTCTCTAACCCTCTGTCCCAAGCAGACCTCATTAAGGAATATAATAATAACTGACCTAAACCCAGACCTTGGTATTGGGGATGAATTCCGAGAATAGTAATGTGTGCTTCCTCTAAAATAGCCCATAAACAACCTATGCCAATTATGTACTGATAATTGGTAAGCTCTGATTTAGAGTTAGAAGATTTAAAAGTTACCTCCCTTTTCATCTCCTCATTCTTTTGGCTAATTACTAAAATTAGCAGATCGCTGTTAGGACTTTCTAACTCTCGCTGATAACCTTGAAAATTCCAGAGTCCACCAAAGCAGAGTCGATCCAATTCAACCACACTAGAAATATGCTTTGGACTCATTGGTTGAATCGTAATAATTGCCATAATTGCAAAAGTCTAAATTCTAGATAAAAAATTAATCAAAAATTGACAAATTGAAATAACTTCCATTTATTAGATTAGACTAATAGGGTATAACTCTGTACAACACTTATGGTATCAACTCAACCAGTAATATCCGCAAATTCTGGACTCCAGTATTTGCCAAAAATGGAAAGTTCACCAAATCAGGAACTTTTACCACTCACTGCCAAAGTTAACAATTTAGACCACTTAGAAATCGGTGGTTGGGATGTCCCAGCACTGGTAGAAAAATTTGGCTCGCCTCTATATATATTGGACGAATATACTCTCAGAACAGCTTGTCGTCAATATCGAGATGCACTTAAACAGTACTACCCCGGAGAATCTTTAGTTATTTATGCTTCTAAAGCTTGGAGCTGTTTAGCAGTATGTGCTATTTGCGGGTCTGAAGGTTTAGGTATAGACGTTGTATCTGGAGGTGAATTATACACAGCTATCCAAGCAGGTATTAATCCAGAGAAAATATATTTTCATGGCAATAATAAATCTCTCGCAGAATTAAATTTGGCGATCGAAACAGATTGTGTAATTGTTATTGATAATTGGCTGGAATTAAAAACATTAGCCGATTTAAAAAACGAAAAAGCACAGCAGCTACAAAATCCCACAAAAATAATGGTGAGGTTTACACCTGGTATTGAATGTCATACCCACGAATACATTCGTACAGGTCATCTAGATAGCAAGTTTGGATTTGACCCTAATCAATTAAATGATGTTTTTAGCTTCATAAGTCAACAACAAGAACTATCATTTATAGGAATTCATGCTCATATAGGTTCCCAAATTTTTGAAGTTCAACCACATCAAGACTTAGCAACTGTAATGGTAGATGCAATGACAACTGCCATGGCACATAATCTATCAGTAAAAGAAATTAATATGGGTGGTGGTCTGGGAATTCGTTATACTGAAGCAGATGACCCTCCTAGTATAGAAACTTGGGTTCACAATATCAGTAAGGCAATGGTAGATGCTTGTCAAGCTAGACAATTACCCTTACCAAAACTATTATGCGAACCTGGACGTTCTATTATTAGCCCGGCTTGTGTAACAGCTTATACAATTGGCGCTCAAAAACAAGTCCCAGAAATTAGGACTTACATATCAGTAGATGGGGGAATGTCAGATAATCCACGTCCAATCACCTATCAATCTCTTTATAGAATGGTTGTAGCTAATAAATTATCTGAACCTCTGACAGAAAAAGTTACCGTTGCTGGTAAACATTGTGAATCTGGTGACGTTCTAGTTAAAAATGCTATGCTACCCGTAACTCAACCAGGAGATTGCTTAGTAGTAATGGCTACTGGTGCGTACAACTATAGCATGGCTTCCAACTACAATCGTCTACCACGTCCAGCAGGAGTGTTAGTTAACAATGACGAAGTAAATGTCATATTACAAAGAGAAACTTACCAAGATTTACTCAGTCACGATGTTTTACCAGAACGAATAGCAATAGAACAACCATAGTATTTGGTTCCAATGCAAAAAAGCTAATAATAGCAAGATGAAAAAATTTAAACTGTTGTATTTTTTATCTAATGTTGGCTTTTATACCCGCGCTCTCCTGCAAGGGAGCGGAGGGATGGGAATGCCAACCCATGCTATAATAACACTACAAGCGTGTTAGTAATAGGTCGAAAACATTGAAAGCTAGGTATAAATATCGTATCTACCCTAATCACGTCCAAATAACGCGCATTAAATCAATTATTTGGATGTTGTAGATATGTTTGGAACCAAAGTTTAGCACATTGCAATCAACTGTATGTTAACGGTATAAAAAAGCCATCATATACTGATTTAACCAAGCAATTCATAACACAAGCCAAGAAAGAATTGCTTTGGTTGAAAGAAGTAGCGATTCACTCCATTACAACAATCATTAAAAGATTTAGACCAAAGTTACAAAAACTTCTTTAATAGTTGTACTGGTAAAAGGAAAGGAATTAAGGTTAAACCACCTACGTTTAAGTCGAAAAGGTCAAAGCAAACTGCAAGATTTGTAGGTGCTAATTATCAAGTTAGCCAAGATAAAATCTATCTACCAAAAGTAGGTAAGATAAAAATAGTTTGGTCAAAACCATTAGCTAGTAAACCTACATCTCTAACAATTATTAGAGATTCAGCTAACCGCCCTAGCATTGCTAGTTTTGTAGTAGAAATTAGTCCTGAATCTCTGCCTAAAACTGATAATTCAATCGGAATAGACTTAGGCATTTCGACATTTGCAACATTGAGCAGTGGAGAGAAAATATTAGCTCCCAAGCCTCTTAAAAAGAACTTGAAAAAGTTAGCTAAGTTTCAAAGAAAGTTTGCTAAAACTGAACTAAGTAGTAACCTATACGAAAGACGCAGGCTGAAAATAGCTAGACTACACGCCAAAATTAAGGATATTTCCTACGGAATGCTGCGCAAACGTACAGATTTTCTACACAAATTGTCTACTAATTTAGTTAGAAAATATGACACAATTGCATTAGAAGACTTGAATGTTTCTGGCATGATTTCCTACGGAATGCTACGCAAACGCAAACGTAATCGCAAGTTAGCCAAAGCAATTAGTGATTTAGGTTGGAGACAATTTAGGACTTTGACTGAGGCTAAATGTGAAAAGTATGGTCGTGAGTTTAGGGTAATTAACCGTTGGGAACCGACAAGTCAAAAATGGTGCGATTCGTTCAGTCGAAACCTAGAAATAGGGGGATGACTGGCTTGTGTTGAGTAACCGATAAGGTAGAGTTCGCACTTTTTACCTCAACAGATGACAACTAAATAACCATACTGGTGCGAGCAAGTACCCTAGAAAACTCAAGTCCAGTCCTCCAGACACAGGAGTGAAAGCACTTTCCCTCAAGGTAGCGACTAGCCATCAATCTTTGAAGCAGGGATGAAAGGGTAAAGGCAACTCAACCTAGAGTCAATGCCACCTCAGCAAGTTCCCATGGATAGGAATACAAAGATACGTCCGAACCGTCTTGAGGCTCAACCAGTGAAATAGGTTGATACACGCTTAAGTCCCAAAAGGGCAAAAACTAAGGGAATCAGAGAGGTCATTTCTCAATCTGATATGTGTTTCCCGAATATAGGCGGAGAGTATCATCCTAAAGGAATAAACCAATGGTTATTTGGAACGAAGTAACCCATTTATTACTCTTAGTCAAGGTCGATTGATTAAGTAGTCAGCTAAGACGGAAAATCTACCACAGGTGTAGGTAATAGATGGGAAAGATTGAGCTCAATTGCCAACGCCTCATTGTAATGATGAGGATATGCAGACGGACTCACGGTAATACGGAATGTAAAGCTACAAGTAGCAATGTCAAGTTATGAACACGGAACCAAAGCCGATGTATGGATGGAGGGACATCAACTGGCGAAAAGCCCAAAGATGTGTCTTTAAGTTGCATTCATCGGATTTACAAAGCGTCACGTCGTGGAGATGTCAGAACAGTTCGTAGACTCCAAAAATTACTAACAAAATCATGGTCTGCAAAATGTTTAGCGGTGCGTCGAGTAACCCAAGACAATCAAGGTAGGAAGACGGCAGGTGTGGACGGCATTAAATCGCTGACCCCAAAGCAACGTCTCGTCTTGGTAAATCAACTAAAAATAGGCTCAAAGGCAAAACCCACTCGGAGAGTATGGATTCCGAAACCCGGTCAGGATGAAAAAAGACCTTTGGGAATACCGACCATGTACGACCGCGCATTACAAGGGCTAGTAAAAATGGCCTTAGAACCAGAATGGGAAGCCCGATTTGAACCGTCCTCATATGGTTTCAGACCAGGGCGCTCATGTCAAGATGGCGCGACAAGAAGTTGTGTGTTTATAACTGAGGAGCCGACTCCTCCGAGGGACTCCTTCCCCTCGTTCCCAAGTAAAAGAGTCACTGACTCTGGCTACGTTTGGACTGGTAACGGCACAAATGGAAGGCAAGCCACTAAAGCAGGAACACCAGTAGCCTAATCTGGTAGGAATGCAAGGGAAAGATTTAGAAGGGTCAACGAAAGTGAATCAACGATAAACCTCGTGACATGAGAAGGGTGGAATCAGGCTTATACACCCCAACCAAAAGGTATGCAGCAAAGGTTTGGTTACTCGTCTTATAATCAAACGCAAGGAGCAAGAAGCTGTCGGGGAAGAGTTGAGACCCTCACTAAATCGAAAGTTAAACACATGGAACTTGGTAAACCCTATGAATTCTTTAAGCAAAAGTCGAAGCTTAAAGTAGGTCAACCGAAAGGGAGACGGAATATTCAGAGGGTAAAGGAAAACAGAAAAAGCAAATGCTCTTGGTAATGCAAGAGATAAAGGTACAAAATTTGCCTTATACCGAAAGGTAGCAGACTTCTGTATGGTCACAAACGATAAATCAGAGTAAAGAAACCAAACCGAGGTGCAAGTTGGAATCAATAATGATAACGGAACCAAAGAATGGACTCGTTGACTGGCACTCCATCAAATGGGACAAAGTTAACAAGACCGTTAGGAATCTCAGACAAAGGATTTATCGGGCAACTCAAAGCGGTGAGTGGAAACAAGTGAGAAACTTACAGAAACTCATGTTACGCAGCCTCTCCAATACGCTACTGTCTGTAAAACGAGTCACTCAAGAAAATCAGGGCAAGGATACATCTGGTATAGACCGAATGAAATCCCTCACCCCAGAACAAAGAGTGAAAATGGTTAATGACGTGATGGAATATCAGCCGTATAAAGCTAAACCCGTGAGAAGGGTTTATATACCAAAAGCTAACGGAAAGAAACGCCCCTTGGGTATACCCATCCTTAAAGACCGTGTTATGCAGGCAGTTGTCAAGAATGCTCTGGAACCCGAATGGGAAGCTCGCTTCGAGGCGAACAGCTACGGTTTCCGTCCAGGTCGAGGATGCCATGATGCCATAGAACAGTGTCATAATCGACTCCGAAAAGGAGCTGATATATGGATACTAGACGCAGATATCAAGGGAGCATTCGACAATATAAGCCATGACTTTCTACTCGGAAAAATCCAAAATACTCCTGGTAAGGAATTGATAAAACAATGGCTGAAAGCAGGGTACATGGAAAACAATGTCTTCCAAGAAACGCAAAGTGGAACACCACAAGGAGGGGTAATATCACCTCTGCTTGCCAATATAGCCTTTGATGGAATGGAAAACCTATTATCCGAATTCAAAAAGGAAAAGGTATCCAAGAAGTCGCAAGGCACAAGAAAAAGAAAATTTAATAAGTATGGATTCATTCGCTATGCCGATGATTTCATCATAACCGCTGAGACAAAAGAAGACATAGAGCTGATTACCCCAATCATTGAACAATGGCTTACACAACGAGGTCTGGCCCTCAGTAAAGAGAAAACTCAAATCACAAATATTGAACAAGGATTCGATTTCCTGGGGTTTACGGTCAGGCAATTCAAAGAAAAGTGTTTAATCAAGCCATCCAAAGCAAAAATCAAGACGCTTCTAGGTAAAGTTAGACAATGGTTAAATGACCACAAAATGGCCAAACCGGAAGTTGTCATTAACCAATTAAACCCTCTACTTAGGGGATGGGGTAATTACTACAGCAAGGTCGTCAGTAAAGATGTCTTCTCATATATTGACCATGAAATTTTTAAAGCCCTCTGGAGGTGGGCAAAGAGAAGACATCCGAACAAGGGTAAGCAATGGATTAAAGCTAAATACTTCAAAGTAATAGGTAGCCGAGACTGGAACTTCGCAGATTGGGCCAAGGGACGTAGAGAAGGGGAAAAGAAATTAATTACCCTGATCAAACTCTCAGAAATCCAAATATTACGCCATGTCAAAGTCAAGGATACTGCTTCCCCCGATGACCCCAGCTTGAAGGCATACTGGGAGAAAAGAAAAACGACAGAAGGAAAAAACTTCTGGAGTAAAGGGTCAACCTACTACAAGGTAGCCGAAAATCAAAACTGGAAATGTCCAGTATGCAAGGAACACATTATGAATGGAGAGGAACTGCACATCCACCATGTTATCGCAGTAAAAGATGGCGGAGAAGACCGGATTGACAACCTGGTTCATCTACACAAAAGCTGTCATATAAGCCTACATAACAGGAAGGTTGAGCATTGAGTTGCTCGTGGCTTGAGCCGGATGTATTGAAAGGTACAAGTCCGGTTCTTAGGGGAGGGAGATACGGTGACGTATGCTCTCTTACCCGACCAATCGAAGCAATTTTTATAGCAATAAATCAAAAGGCCAAATATGTGCTTGATGCAGACATTGCCAAATGTTTCGATAATATCAACCATCAACGACTCATAGAAAAATTAAATACCTATCCGACCCTACACCAGACAAATCCGAGCTTGGTTAAAAGCTGGTGTGATGGATGGGAAAGAGTTGTTTCCTACATCTGAGGGTACACCCCAAGGTGGGGTCATCAGCCCCTTACTTGCAAATATAGCCCTCCACGGGATGGAATATCAAATCAAAGAACTTGCCAAGGATTTTGATATGAGAGAAAAAAGCGGACGTAAGGTCAGCCTGCCAAATAGAAGAAAATCCGTAACACTAATTCGATATGCCGATGACTTTGTTATCATCCACGAAAGTCTAACCGTTGTCCAAAGGTGTCAAGAAGTTATTTCTGAATGGTTGAAAGACATGGGTTTAGAATTAAACAAGAGCAAAACCAGATTGATCCATACACTGCAAGAACATGAAGGACACAAACCAGGATTCGATTTTCTCGGATTCAACATCCGACAGTTTAAAGCAGGAAAATATACATCTGGAAAAGATTCACAAAAACGAATACTAGGTTTTTCCACAATCATCACCCCATCCAAAGAAAGTCAAAAGGAACATTACACCAAAATCACAGAAGTTATTGACAAGCACAAAGCTAAACCGCAAGCTGCACTTATCAAAAACCTCAATTCCATAATCAGAGGATGGTGTAACTATTTTTCCATAGGATGTCCAACAAAGGTATTTTACCGAATGGATTACTTATTATACTGGAAACTCCGAAGATGGGCAATAGAGTTGACACCCCAACAAAGGCGAACACTGGATTAACAAGTATTGGCAAAAAATAGGGAATAGAAATTGGGTCTTTTCTACCTCACGGGAGAATAACCCTTTAACCAAGCGTGGAATATGGCTCATTCAAGAGCCAACAATATATAAAAGTTAAAGGCGATGCTAGTCCTTATGATGGGAACCTAGCTTATTGGAGTACAAGAATGGGTAAACACCCTCAGATGCCAAAGCGAACAGCATCGCTGCTGAAAAAGCAAAAAGGGAAGTGGCGCAGGTGCGGATTGTTCTTTAAAGATGGAGACGTAATAGAGTTATATCATGTCCGGATAATTAGTGATAAAAAAACTTTCTCCTTCAACTCCAGTTCTTCTTCTTTCTTCCCTCTTTCCTCCTGAGGACTGAGGACTGAGGACTGACTCCTCCGTAGTTATTTATTTATCACTGTTCAACCGGACATGATATTAGACCATATCATCCCTAAGTCAAAAGGCGGAAAGGACGAATACAAAAACTGGCAACTACTCCATCGGCATTGCCATGATGAAAAGACCAGAACAGACGGAAGTTTGGAAAGGTCTGGCAACAAAACTGGCTGTAATAGTGCCATGCCCAAACAACTATCAAATATTCCATCAAACTACAGATGGATCGAAGATATGCTTGTGGTGACGTACTAATGACAATAGCTGTTTTACTGAGGAGCGCAGTGATGGGAAACTATCATGCTGCGTTCTGGAGAGCAGTGGAGGGGGCAACCTCTTCACTGACTTTAATCTCATGTTGTGGTTTCCGTGGTGGCAAAAAAGAATTAAATGTTAGAGAATGGACTTGTCTAAATTGTGGTACGTTTCACGATAGAGATGTCAATGCTGCACTGAATATTTTAGAAGTTGTGCAACCAAAAACCAAGGTTGAAACACTCAAAGAAACACTTTTCTGAAAATCCTGTACAACTATCACTTTTTGTTAGTATAGCTCCTCCGCAGGAGGCTGTCGTCGCGGGCGGGCAGTCCGAGACATTAAACAAGACGAGGAGCCGACGTAATTCTACCCGTAGAAAGGTAGTTGATGGCAATGAGTCGTCTACCCACCCTGAGTCTTTCGTTCAGCGAGCGTCTGTTCGATTGATGGATGGGAATCCCGCGCTGCAGGTGCAGGTCAACGTCGGGAGGATGTCAA
>NZ_JAAHHG010000165.1 GCF_010692555.1 Okeania sp. SIO3B5
TTTCATCTTCATCCAAGAGCAAATGTTTCTAAATTCTCTTCCCTCCTGACTCCTGACTCCTGACTCCTGACTCCTAGATTAACTATCTAATTACACCGATGCTACCGGATTTGATATTAGGGGTGGGTCCCCTGCTCAACAAAATGTAGAAAAGTTTTTGAGAAATGGTATTAGACATCCCAATCATTACCAACCTTTTCCATCAGGCGGTTTAATATTACATATCCTTGTGGGTTGACAACAGTAAGGCGGATGATTGACGGATCTTTAGGTTGGTGAGCAATAATATATTTGTGACTTCCGTTTCTAAAGATATAAGTATAGCGTTTCCTGTTTCCTCTAGTAGAAGCATTTTTCAAAGTTAGAGAACCGCCAGTTTTTCGATCTAGAGCTTCATAGGTATAGTTTCCGAACTCATCTAATTTCAGCCAAACAACCCAATTTTCGCTATTATCCATGAAAGCTCCAGTTGGACGGACAAAGTCGGTAGGCATTGCAGAAGCACTATGAGAATTTAAGGTAATATCTGCGATCGCAGGAGTAAATAAACCAATAATAGATGCCAGAGTAATAGCTTTGATATTCATATTTTTATCTTTCTTTATTTGTTTTAGTAGTGTATTGTCTTTCCTAATTAGTAAGCATTCAGCCGTCAGCTATTAGCTAGCCTCCTATCGGAGGAACTGCGTTATCAGCTATTAATTTTAAGGAAGATAAAAGCAACCTTTAAAATTGAGAAACAATAAAAGTTACTGGCAAAGTCCCTTCCTAAACCTTAGAAGTAATTACTCATTACTAATTGCTGACAGCTGACTGCTAATAGCTGAATGCTTACCCTAATTAATTCTTCCAACTCAAAATTTTGTTTCCGTATTTATCACGCTATAAAAGTACCAGAATTAAATTTGGCACACAGCGCTACGCGTAAGTCAAAAGTCAAAAGTTAAAAGTTAAAAGTAATATCTGACTGAGTTTGAGCATTTATAAATGTCCTAATACCGTTTCACGGAAGTCAAAAGTCAAAAGTCAAAAGTCAAAAGTAAGATTTTATAGCTCAAAATTTTGATGCTTCAGTAATTTAAGCAAATTATTTGACATCTAAAGTTTGAAACTATTTGTAACATTCTTTTTGAAAACTGGTATAACCTATTTGCGTACTGCTATAAACCAGTATTCAATAGACTTATTTTTTTAGATATCGGTAGACAAATTAGAAATTGTCACTTTATATTATTTATAGTATCCGTTCAACTACGAGGAGAAAATTCAGAAGCATACATGATTGAGTTAGCTAACTCAGCAATAGAGCTTGGGTTACAAAAGATATGATAGAGACAGTAATTTCCTTATCTATACTTTATATCCTTTAAAGGAGGAAAAAGAAAAAATGTTCCTTTTAGTCAACCCTCATTAATTTAAATACTTTCCTTGAGGAGAGAGTCTTGTTGCTGACAGCTGACAACTAATAGCTGTTTGCGCAGCATTCCGCAGGAAATGCTTACAATTAATGAGGCTTGATTTAACGAAGTTAGAAGTCATAAGTCAGAAGTTATTTTTGTGATAGGGATTTGATATTAAACTTGGCGATAAGCAATTACAACATAAAAAGGGTCGCCTCCTCCTAAACCTAACATCTGTAAAAAACTAGGTACATTTGACTTCTGAGAAATTACTTCTACCTGACTAAAACCTGGAACACTATTAGCATTTTTTACACTGTCAAAATAACGCTTGACTAACTCTACTCTTCCACTTTCCGAACCATCTCGCCAAGCACTAATAGCCTTCTGATAAAACATTCGATTAGAAAAGCTAATAATTGCTATCCCGCCAGGTTTCAAAATTCGATAAATTTCATAAAATATAGCATCAGGATATTGCAAATATTGAATAGAAACACAATTAACAACAGCATCAAAATCTTTGTCAGGAAAAGGTAGTTTTAAATCCTTGTTTAAATCTTGGATAAAATAATGATTTAATTGACGATTTTTAGCCAACTCCTCCTCATTCATACCATGTCCTTCAACATGGGAAAATTCCATATCCTGTGGTAAATGAGAAACCCAACTACTCATCATATCCAAAATTCGAGTATTAGGTTTGAGGCGATCGCGATATAAATTTGTCAACTGGTCAATAAACCCTTCATCCACATGAGTAACAAACCTAGGGTAAGAATAAAACAGGCGATCGTCAGAGTCGTCTAACTTCGTGCGTTGATTAGCTTGTAGTAACATAAATAGTCAAGGTGGGTTTACACTACATAATCTATTTTATCCAAATGTTATGAATTGTAAAGTAAGCTATATAATAAAAAAATGTATAGCAATAGCTAGAGCAGTTAGGACAAAGACTGTTAACGAAGTCAGAAGTCAGAAGTAAACCCACCCCTGCCCCTCCCCAACCCACCCCCGCCCCTCCCAGGAGGGGAGCCAGGAGGGGAAGTAGGGGATTTGAGCAAGGCTCCAAAAATATTGCGCCTTAAAAGGCGGGGTTTTAGACCCATGTTATTTTGATAACGATCTTTAGACAGAGAAATGTTTTTCAATCTGTTGCCTGTTGCCTGTTCTCTGTTGCCTGTTATGCAACTTCAGTAAATCAAATATTCAACTAAAATATGACCACAACAACTGCAGAAAAAATTACAACCAAACTTCCTCCCCTTATTCCCCGTGAAATTTTGTTTGGCAACCCCGAACGTACCAGTCCCAAACTTTCCCCCGATGGCAAATATCTGGCATACATTGCTCCAGATGAAAAAAATGTCTTGCAAATATGGGTACGAACAATAGGCAAAGAAGACGATCGCCAACTCACTGCCGACAAAAAAAGAGGCATTCGGATGTATTTCTGGACTTACAACGAAGACCAACTAATATATCTTCAAGATGCTGATGGAGATGAAAACTATCATCTCTATCAAGTTAATATTCAATCAAATATAGTGCGCGACCTCACCCCATTCCAGGGAGTCAAAGCACAAGTAATAGATTTAGATCATAATTTCCCCGACCAAATATTGGTGGGTATGAACCTGAAAAACCCCCAAACTTTCGATGTTTACCGCATCAACCTCAACAATGGTGCAGTAGAATTTGACACCCATAACCCAGGTAATATTGTTGCTTGGACTGCTGATGCCAAATTCCAAATCCTGGCTGCAGCAACCATCACAAAGGATGGAGGTTCGGATTTACTGTATCGCGACACCACAGAAAAATCTTGGGAAACTATCCGTCAGTGGGGGCCAGATGAAGAAGGAGGCCCGAGTTTCTTCTCCAATGATGGCAAAATTCTCTATATATCAGCTAACCATGATGCTAATGCTATACGTTTACTAGGTCTCGATCTTGCTACTCGTGAAGAAAAAGTAATTGCTGAAGACTCCCAATATGACATTAGTGGCAGTTTAACTAATCCTATTACTCGTGCCATTGAAGCAGTGGGTTTCTACAAAGATAAATTAGAATGGCAGATTCTAGATGATAGTATTGCTGCAGATTTTGAATTTCTCAAGCAAGCACACAAAGGTGAGTTTCGCATCGTTAGTCGTACCCTCGAAGATAATAACTGGTTGGTAGCTTATTTTACTGATGACGGACCTGTTTATTATCATACTTACGACCGCACTGCTAAAACTATAACTTTCCTCTTTAGCAACCAACCCCAACTCGAAGGTTTACAGTTGGCATCAATGGAACCTATTTCCTACACTGCTAGGGATGGTCTAACTATTCATGGTTATCTGACTAAACCTGTAGGTGTTCCAACTCCTGCGCCAGCAGTGCTTTTAGTTCACGGGGGACCATGGGCACGGGATACCTGGGGTTATAGATCGCAAACTCAGTGGTTAGCTAACCGGGGTTATGTGGTATTGCAAATTAATTTCCGGGGTTCGACTGGTTACGGTAAAGATTTTCTCAATGCTGGTAACCGGGAATGGGGAGCGAAAATGCACGACGATCTAATTGATGGAGTTAACTGGTTAGTTGAAAAGGGTATTGCTGACAAGGATAAAGTTGCTATCATGGGTGGTTCTTATGGTGGTTATGCAACATTAGCAGGGTTGACTTTTACCCCAGAAGTGTTTGCTGCTGGTGTGGATATTGTCGGACCGAGTAATTTGATCACTTTAATGCAAACTATTCCTCCTTATTGGGAACCTTTGAAGAAAATCTTTTTCCATCGTGTGGGAAATTTGGAAACTGAAGCAGAATTTTTGAAGTCGCGATCGCCTCTGTTTTTTGTAGATAAAATTGAGAAACCTCTGTTAATAGGCCAAGGGGCAAATGATCCAAGGGTGAAAGAGTCAGAAAGTTCACAAATTGTTAAGGCAATGGAAGACGCGGGTAAACCGATCGAATATGTACTATATAAGGATGAAGGACATGGTTTTGCTCGTCCAGAAAATCGTTTACATTTTTACGCGATCGCCGAGGAATTTTTAGCAAAATATCTGGGTGGAATATTTGAACCAGTAGGAAATATAGAAGGTCACTCTGGTGTAGTTCATTAGAGTAGAGGAGCGGGGGAGTAGGGGAGTAGGGGAGTGGGGGAGTAGGGGAGCGGGAGTTTCGACTTAGTTAACAATTTGCGCAATTTATCGACATAATACGCTAGTTCTCACAGGCAAGTAGTAACGAGGGTGAAATTTGTATCTTCTGCACTAATCGCTGCTATTCGCATTTCTGGCAGTCTATCTATATAGACGTAGACCTATCCTGAAATCCCGCTTCCTACTAGGAACGACGTAGTAAGGGTTTGAGGACTTTTTTAATTATGTTAATTGACAAAGACTTAAATGTAAGTATAGAGTGTAGAGATGCGGTTGGCTTGACCGTGAATGCCTGTGGATGAGTAACCGCCGACGGCCTCAGTAGAAGCAGGAAGTAAACATCAATTTGTCACGTTATGTGACACTTTGTATCAGTTTTATGAAGCAGATTAACAATTTAACGTTTGTAGTGCGGGCATCTTGCCCGCGATGAGTATACCTCTTAAAGAAGTTAGAAGTCAGAAGTCAGAAGTTATTTTTGTAATGAGGATTTAAACCCCGCTCCAATACGGAAGCAAAAAGGAATACCTGGCACGGGAGCAAGATGCTCCCACTGCCATCTCTGGTAACAAACATTGTCGCGCAATGCACCACCACCCAAAAGTTTCAAACTCAGACAACGCAATATTTTTCCTTCTGTGCTAGATAACTAAAGCCTTCTTCCTTCTTTCTTCTCCTCTTCTTTCCTCCTGAATCCTGACTAAGGAATACCAGGTAGGGAAGCAAAAGGAATACCAGGTACGGAAGCAAAAAGGAATACCTGGCACGGGAGCAAGATGCTCCCACTGCCGTCTCTGGTAACAAACATTGCAGGGCAATGCGCGACCATTACAATGTACCACTACCCAAAAATTTAAAGCTCAGACAACGCCAGATTTTTTCTTGTGTCCCAGATAACTAAAGCTTTTTTCCTTCTTCTTCCTTCTTTCTTCTTCCTTCTTCCTTCTTTCTTCTTCCTTCTTCCTTCTTCCTTCTTTCTTGTTTCTTCTCCTCTTCTTCCCTCCTGACTCCTGACTCCTGACTCCTGACTCCTGATTAATTATTCTTCTTCATAAAAACTATAAAAAAGATATTCATTTTTAAAACCATGTTTATGTGAAACAGGATGAATTAACCCACGATTGATTAATAATTGACCAATGGAAATTGCTTTTTGTAAATTACAATTTTGAGTCTTCATTAACCATTTTACTGCCTCAGAACCAACAAAACATTTTGGGTAAATACCCCACCGATGTCGGCGGTCTTTTATTGCTACTCCATAAGAACCACGCATTTCCTTAATCAAGTTATCTATATCTATATTATTAAGAATTTCACTATCGATATTATCTATGGTTGATACAGTTAAATGCTCCTCTTCATCTAGCTCTAAATCAGAAATTTTGCTTTCCTGTTTGTGTACAAAACTATCAGGATAATAAAGCTCTACAGACTGGGCAGTATTTTTCTGCATCCAAGTCTGAATCATTTGCTCTATTTCTGGAGATTTTAAATGCAAATCTCGCTGAGGAAAAGGAATTTCAATTCCATATTTTCTTAGACTTACTTCAATACGATAATTTAGTTCACTTTTGAGCTTATGTTTTTTCTGAGGTTCTCTAATCCAAACAAGCAAATCAAAGTTTAGAGAACTATCACCAAATTCTTGAAACCATAGTTGTGGTGATGGATGTAATAATACTTCTGGGTGACTTTTAGCTACTTCTAAAATAGCTTTTCTAACTAACTTAATTTCAGAACCATAAGCAACTCCTATGGGAACTTTTACCCGAGAACGCGGGTTGTTGTGACTCCAGTTTAAAACTTCATTTTCTAGAAAACGAGAGTTAGGAATAATTAAAGAAGTGTCGTCTAAAGTAGTAATGTAAGTGCTGCGTAAACCAATCCGTTTAACAATACCTTCTAAATTTCCAACTTGAATAAAATCACCCACTTGAATAGGTCGCTCAAAAATTAGAATAATGCCACTCATAAAATTGTTTGCAATATTCTGTAGACCAAAACCGATACCTACACCAAGGACACTAGCAATAATTGCTAAAGAACTAACATCTACACCCCATAATTGCAGAATAATGAGTAGACCTAAGAAAATCAAGCCATATTGAACTAAGAAACTAACTGTATCTTGAACGCTCTGCTCTGCTCCTGTTAATCCAATAATTTTAGTTCTGAAGGTTTTTATAAAATATCCGACTACTTTCCACATTATAATGATTAATCCAACTAAAAACATTATGTCTAAAATGGAAAAACCTTTGCTACCTAGAGTAAAAATAGGAGAAGTCAAACTCTCTATTAAAATATTTAATACTTGATTACGATAGTCTCGAATTAATGGTATTAAATCGGTTATATAGAAGACAACTACTATCCAGACTATGACTCTAACAGCAATTCCAGTTAATGGCAAAAGTGTAGGCAAATAATTGACAAATTGAGGATATCTTTCCTCAAAGAAATTGCTAATTTTGAATTCAAAAAACCGATAAGATAGCTCTAGAGCTAAACCAGTTAAAATTAGAATAATACTGATGACTAATACTTTGAAAATATAACCTGGCTGACTTTCTATTTGAGCTAATTCTAAAGCTTCTTCAATTCTATATTTCCAGATTACTGCTTGCTCTTCTATCTTCATTCTTCCTTTGACATCTATCGCAGTTACTGTGAGTAGATAGTTACTATTAACACGCAGAATTGTTTCTTTATTTTGTTTGTCTATGTCTATCTCTATAGATTCACCTGAGTTTAAGATATCTTCTAATTTTGAACTGATGATTTCAGCCCGTTTAGCAGCCGTCAAATTTGTCTGATCATTACCTGCTACTTGAAATAAGGCTTGACCATTAAGTTCTACTGGAGCTGTTTTGAAATTTTTATTAGTAGCAGTAGATTGCCCCCAAGCTGGTACTATAAAAAATAATAAAGGTAGCAAAAAAGCAATTATTAATATTTGAATAATTTGTCTTTGAGCTATTTTTCTCCTTAGTGGAAAAATCAAACAATTCTTTGTTGCTAGAGAGCGGTCTGTTTGTTCACCTATTGCTTTTTTTCTCAATTTTAGCCACAAATATTCATACCACATAGCTACCCTTAAAAACCTCAATGAACGTTTAATTATCGACAATTTATTGTAGAAAATTTTACCGAAAAATTGGGTGCATCTCATATTGGCAAAAATACTTTTTTCCTATATATTTCCTGTTCCCTGTTCCCTGTTCCCTGTTCCCTAAAAGCAATAACTTTTTGGCTTTATTCACGCATTGAGATGCACCCGAAAAATTCATGTATAAAGCCTCTCCATTCATGGAGAAAAAAGTGGTCGAGGGATGGCGTTTTGCTCCGCAAAATATAAAGCGGAGCGGCTCTGATAAGAGCGGGTCTCCTCGCCATATCCAATCTACCAAGAGAAGAAAAAAAATCCTTTTAACCAATCCTCTTATTTATTAAGAAGAGGTAATTCTAAATTCTAAATTCTAAATTCTAAATTCTTGAAGCACTAAATTTGTTAACTTATTGGTACTTTCTATATACTGCTAAATCCTTTATTCCTACAGCAACTTTATATAATTTTTTTTTGATGGTTTTAACATCTTATAGCAATCCTATTGTCAGCATTCAGCAGTCAGCCAGCCTCCTATGGTCGGAACTGCGTTATCAGCTATCAGCTATTTGTTATTAACTCATTATTTACTGGAGGGGAATTATCCGCCAAGGAGGATTAAAATTCATTAATGAAATTGGCTATAACCTAACCTCAGTTCTTGCTTGAATATGTTCAAAAGCTGATTGTTGAATGCTAATAGCTGAATGCTTACATCCTATTTTATTTGTGTATAAAAATCTTACTGTTTTTAGGGAACAGGTAAGAGTTTCAGTTTTTTTATCTACTCTTTGATTACCCGCAACCAATTTAGGATTGCTATATATCATGTCCGGATAAATCGATCGACTAAATTTGCTAATCTTTTAGCACTATCATTTACTGCTAATTTTTCCGAACCATGACTCATTTTTTCCAGTTTTTCTGGTGAATTTAATAACTCCAAAACTACTGTTTTAAGTTGATCTGAAGTTAATTCTGTTTGAGTAAAAACTATTGCTGCTTCCTGATTAGCAAATACATTAGCATTATAAACTTGATGATTATCAGCAGCATAAGGATAAGGAATTAAAATAGATGGTGTATGAGTAACTGCTAACTCTGTTAAAGTACCTGCACCTGCTCTACTAATCACTAAATTTGCCCGCCGAAATAAACCAGCCATATTATTATAAAATGTCATGGGAAAATATTGGGGATGTTGTACACTAAAAGCATCTCTGTCATTTTCTCCAGTTTGGTGAATAATCCAAGCACCAGCATCAACCCATGCAGGAACACATTCTCTCACTAATTGGTTAACCGAAACTGCTCCTTGAGAACCGCCCACAACTGCAATCACAGGGACATTATCTGGAATAGATATATCTAACGCTTGGGGAGACAAAAATTGCTCTCTGACAGGAGTACCCACATAAACCGTCTTGCCATTAGGGAGATATTTTGCCCCTTCCTCAAAACCCACTGCCACTACATTACATAAACGACTAAACCAGCGTGTCACTTTGCCAGGCAAAACATTAGACTCATGGAGAATAACTGGTAAACCCAGGGAACGAGCCGCAAGAATGGCCGGAGCAGCAATATAACCGCCAGTGGTAAACAATCCTTGAAAGTTTCCCTGCTTAAGTATATGTCTTACTTGTAGAATAGAGCCAATAAGTCCACTCAGAATTTTTAGAGTTCCCAGGCCCAATTTCTGTTGAAAACCTTCAACTGATATAGTATGGAGAGGGTACTGGGATGGGACTAACTTAGTTTCTAAACGATTAGGTACTCCTAACCATTCGATCTGATAATCCTTTAATTTGTCAGCAGTGGCGATCGCTGGAAATAAATGTCCGCCAGTGCCACTAGCTGCGATTAACAATTTAATTTGTGTATTAGTCAAGGTTTCTTTCTCCCTGGTATAAAAATGAAATTAAGTCAAAAATCTCAAATCAAAAGGCCACATTCAATAATTAATAATTAATAATTAATAATTACCGAATAATTAATCATTATTAATTAAATAATTCAGCTAATTCCGCCTCCCCTTTCAAGGGGAAAATCAAGAAATAATATTTCCTTATGTTCAATCCTCTCGGTTTTAACCAGAGGTAATTATCCATTATCAATTAATGAACTCTTCTTTTTAAGGAGAGGCTTTAAACCTTAATTGTAAGCATTCAGCCGTCAGCTATTGCTTTTAGTTTAGGAGAAAAGCAATATTTAACTGTCTTACTACAAAAGTTGCCTCCCTTGCCCTTAAAGTCAGTTGTTAATTTAAACACCGTCCTTTAAAGAAAGAGTCTTGTTGCTGTTAACACAGTTCTTGTGTAGGAGGCTAACTGACAGCTAATAGCTGTTTGCGCAGCATTCCGCAGGAAATGCTTACCCTTAATTATTCGTTAAAAGCTTTTCTCTGTATCAGGTTAATCATCAACATAAGTCCTAATCAACTTGTTCCTTGCTATAACTTTCAGTTTTGCAGAAGGTCTAATATTTCATAATCAGTCTTTAAAACAGTAACACTCGGCAGAAATCAAACCTATGGCCATAGAATTCGATTCTAACAACTTTTATAAGTTAAAAATGATTATTTCTCAAATTATATTTCGTTCCCAAAGCAAATTTTTGATTCAATTTCAGAAATTATCAGTAACATTATTAAGTTCTTTATTAATGGGTTTAACTGTTTCTTCTGGAATAGTTTTATTTCCTAATTTGACCTTAGCTCAGGCTCAAGATAAAACCCCTGATGAACTGACCAAAATTTTGAAAAAAATCGATCGAGCTGCCAGTCGTCAAGACTTAGATGATGTCATAGATTTCTATAGTAATGATTTTACTAACTCTGATGGTTTAAATCGGGAAAGTTTGGCAGAAGCTTTATCTAAATTTTGGCAACTTTATCAATCAGTTGAATATCGTACTAAAGTAAAATCCTGGGAAACAGATGGCGATGCAATTGTGGCTGAAACTGTTACTTATATTACTGGTGTTCAGGAAATGAACAATAGAAATATCACATTAAAGTCTACGATTACTTCTAAACAACGTTATGAAGATCAAAAAATTGTTGAACAAGAAATTTTAGCCGAGCGTAATCAACTTACGTCAGGTAAAAATCCACCTACTATTAATATCAATTTGCCAGTAGAAGTAGAAGTAGGTGAAAAGTATAACTTTGATGTGATTGTTGCAGAACCTTTGGGTGAACAAATTATGTTAGGAGCTGCTTGGGAAGAACCAATTAATGAAAATTCTTATAATTTTGAGTCTACTAATTTTAAATTAGAACTATTACCTTCTGGGGGAATTTTTAAAATTGGTGAGGTTACAGAAAATTCTCAGGATAAATGGTTATCAACAGTTTTGATGCGAAAAGGAGGTATTACTATTAGTACCCATCGTTTAAGAGTTTTGGATAAGTTCTAAGGAGTCAGGAGTCAGGAGTCAGGAGTCAACCCACCCCTCGCCCCTCCCAGGAGGGGAAGAAAGAAGAAGAAAGAATAAACAGGAGGAAAAGAAGAAAGTTTTTTGATCACTAATTATCCGGACATGATTTAACGAAGTCAGAAGTCAGAAGCGAGTGTGTAATTCTGAGGTCCCCTCAGAATGTAAGACACACTCAAGACAGTCAGAAGTTATTTTTGTAATGGGGAAATGATCAATGACTACCTCTTCTACAACTCCCCGTTCATCCTAACTCTTAACTACTGCCTACTCCCTACTCCCTACTCCCTACCCTAATAAAAAGACTTTATGAACGCAAACCCTAATTCAATCAAACTGTTAAATTTATAGAATAGTAAATATGATTTCTGTTGAGAATAAAATAGTCTTAATTACAGGTGCTAGTAGCGGTATTGGAGAGTCTTGTGCAAATGTATTTGCTCAAGCAGGTGCAAATCTAATTTTGGCTGCTCGTCGCCAAGAAAAACTAGAAAAACTAACTGATGAACTAACTAAAAAATTCCAGTGTAAAACTTATTTATTAAAGCTAGATGTACGCGATCGCCTAGCAGTAGAATCAGCAATAAATTCTTTGCCTGACTCTTGGAAAAGTATTGATATTTTGATTAATAATGCTGGTTTAAGTCGTGGTTTAGATAAACTCCATATTGGGGACTTCAACGATTGGGAAGAAATGATTGATACTAATGTTAAAGGATTACTATATATGACTCGCTATGTAGTGCCAGGAATGGTTAATCGTAGTCAAGGCCATGTGGTTAATATTGGTTCTATTGCTGGTCGTGCGGCTTATCCTGGAGGTAATGTTTATTGTGCATCTAAGGCTGCTGTTAGAGCAATTTCTGAGGGGTTAAAACAGGATTTATTAGGAACTCCTGTGCGAGTAACTGAAATTCAACCAGGTTTAGTAGAAACAGAATTTAGTAATGTCCGATTCCATGGGGACACAGAAAAGGCTAAAAATGTTTACAAAGACTTGACACCATTAACGGGAGATGATATAGCAGATTTAGTATTTTTCTGCGTTACGCGATCGCCCCATGTCAATATCAGCGAACTATTAGTAGTACCCACAGATCAGGCTAATGCAACAATGGTTCATCGACATCATTGATATTTCTATATAAGGGCAGGGAATTGATGGGGAGATGGGGAGATGGGGAGATGGGGAGATGGGGAGATGGGGAGATTTGCACAATTATCTGATGAATATTCTCTGACGACAAAGAATTAGCCCTGCCATAAAAGGGGGAATATGGAACAGGGAGAAGTAATTGATAAATTACAGATAAGAAATGATGAATTTTTTTTTGCACAAAAGACTAAAATTCATCTCAACTTCTAAGATGATAGAAACAATTTACACACAAAAAAGATGAAATATCCAAAACAACCTTTAACATATCCCATTACTCACAAAACAGACATAGTAGAAAATTATCACGGTGTTCAAGTTCCTGATCCTTATCGATGGTTAGAAGACCCGAATTCAGAAGAAACTCAAGAGTGGGTAAAGGCGCAGAATGAAATTACTTTTAATTATTTTTCAGAAATTTCCGAACGAGAAACTATTAAAAAACGACTAACTAAAATCTGGGATTATGAAAAATATAGCGTTCCTTTCAAAGAAGGCGAACGCTACTTTTATTACAAGAATGATGGTTTACAAAATCAAAGTATTTTATACACTTTGCCTACTCTTGATGCCGAACCAAAAGTTTTGATAGACCCCAACAAATTCTCAGAAGATGGAACAGTTGCTCTTTCGGGAATTGCTATTAGTAAAGATGGTAAATTAATCGCTTATGGTATTTCTAAGTCTGGTTCAGACTGGCAAGAATGGCGAATAAAAAATATTGAAACGGGAGAAGATTTGCCAGATGTTTTGCAATGGATAAAATTTAATGTTCCAGCTTGGACAGATGATAATCAAGGTTTGTTTTATAGTCGCTATGAAAAACCAGAAACAGGAGAATTAGAAGAAACTAATTATTTACAAAAAGTTTACTACCATAGTTTAGGAACTCCTCAAAGTGATGATGTACTAATTTATGAAAAACCAGAGCGAAAAGAATGGAGTTTCAATTGCTATGTCACAGAAGATAGTAAGTATTTAGTTATTACAGTTTGGCAAAGTACAGACCGCAAAAATTTGGTTTTTTATCAGGATTTAACTATAAAAGATGCACCGATAGTAGAACTAATTAGTGAATTTGAGGCTGAATATCGTCTGATAGATAATGATGATAATATCTTTTGGTTTGTCACAGATTTTGATGCTCCGAAAAGACGAGTTATTGCCATTGATATTAATAACCCTCCATCTCCTTCTTTAGTCACAGGAGAAAATCAAGATAAATGGCAAGAAATTATTCCAGAAACAACAGATACATTGAGAGGTGTAGGTACACTTAATAATCAGTTTGTTACTTTCTATTTAAAAGATGCTCATACTCAGGTAAAAATATTTAATCTTGATGGTTCTTCAGTACGAGATGTAGATCTACCCGGAATTGGTTCAGTGGGTGGTTTTTATGGTAAACGTTACGACACAAGCACATTTTATAGTTATGTTAGCTTCACAACTCCTTCAACTATTTATCAGTACGATATGGTAAGTGGTGAAAGTAAAATTTATCGCCAACCAACTGTAGATTTTAATCCTGATGAATTTGAAACCAAGCAAATTTTTTATAGTAGTAAAGATGGTACAAGCATTCCCATGTTTATTACTCATAAAAAGGGTCTGAAGCTGGATGGTAATAATCCGACTATTCTCTATGGATATGGAGGGTTTAGTATTTCTATCACTCCAAGTTTTTCTATTAGTAGATTAGTCTGGTTAGAGATGGGTGGCGTGTATGCAGTTGCCAATATTCGTGGTGGTGGAGAATATGGTGAAGAGTGGCATAAAGCAGGAATAAAACAACAGAAACAAAATGTATTTGATGATTTTATTAGTGCTGCTGAATGGTTGATTGAAAATAAGTGGACTTCATCGAAAAAGTTAGCTATTACTGGTGCAAGTAATGGTGGTTTATTAGTAGGTGCTTGTATAACTCAAAGACCAGAATTATTTGGTGCAGCTTTACCCGCAGTGGGAGTAATGGATATGTTACGTTTCCATAAATTTACTATTGGTTGGGCATGGGTTGCTGATTATGGTTCTCCAGATAATCCAGAAGAATTTAAAGCTTTATATGCTTATTCTCCTCTACATAATTTAAAGCCAGAAATATCTTATCCGGCAACTTTAGTTACTACTGCTGACCATGATGATCGGGTTGTTCCTGCTCATAGTTTTAAGTTTATTTCTGCTTTACAAGCCGCTCATATTGGAGATAATCCAGTGTTAATTAGAATTGAAACTAAAGCAGGTCATGGAGCAGGAAAACCTACTACGAAAATAATAGAAGAAATTACAGATGAATTTGCTTTTTTGCTGAGAAACTTTGAGATTGAATTGCCAGAAAATTTTGGTAATTAGGGTTTGCTGAAAAAGTCTTTTAGTAGGGGTAGGAGACAGGAGACAACCCACCCCTAACCCCTCCCAGGAGGGGAAAGGGGAGTAGGGGAGTAGGGGAGAATTTTTTTGCCCAACTATGCGCTAAAAATGCTAACTTTTTGACCATTAAGAGCTGAAAACCATATACTTTTTCAATACCTAAAAAGGCTAAAATTTTTATCTGGTAATTATTTGATATTTAATCAGCAAGCCCTAATTAATTTCAGCAGTTTTGGAGTTGATGAGGTACAAAATTTTAGGACTTTAGGGAGTAGGGAGTAGGGAAAAAAGATTAATTTTAAAACTGTACCTCACGCTTCCTAAAAAGTGCTGTAAGTTGTTAGTTAATCACAACTCCAATAATGATTTTATAAACTCTTCTCCGGTATAATATCATGTTCGGATGATTAGTTATAAAAACTTCTTAACTTCAAACTTTCCTCTCTTCCTTCTGCCTTCTGCCTTCTGCCCTCTGCCTTCCCTCTGCCAAAGTATAAGTATTTAACCGAACATGATATAACCAACTAAAAATCCAGTAAATATTCCTCCCCAAAAATCTTCAACAGAAACAACCTGTTGAACATTACTTTTTCGAGCAAATTCAACAATATATCAAAGAAGGATAATTAACGATTAGATTAGCTAGCTATAAACTACCTTAAGTTATGATTATTATTGGAAGTTAAAAATTTAGAAAAATGACAATTACAGTTAATGACTTACAGAATATGCTACAGCCTGAGCTAGATGAACTTTACAAAAATAGCCATGCAGGTATTATTCCTGATGGTGAAAGTAAAGGCACACTAATATTTGCTCCTGGCACATCTTTTTCAGAGAATTTTTCTTCTATTATTAAATTTCTAGCGTGGCAAGGTAAAATTTTTTATCGAGAACAAGGTTACTTACTAAATAAGATAACTCCTCTAAATATAGAATTAGTTAAAGCAGAAGTTTATTTGGAAAAAAGCTGGCTTGATCAGGAAGAGTCTATCATTCTTGACTATTCTCAAACATCTTTTATTGCTCAAAAAATTAGGGATGAAATTAGAGAAGTTGCGCCAAATATTTATCTAGGAAATGCTTACTGGGAAAAATATCGAGTTCTTAACTTTGTTCTAGAGTTTTAGTACAAAGGCGAATAAATTCCAAATCAATCCCTAGTGTTTAATTTTTTTTCAGTAACTAAACCCATTAATATTTTTTTTTTGCAATATCTACTAACTACTAAAACCCTAATCCTAACTTTGAGATTTTGTCTGACGTAACTCTTGTTGTAAATCCTTCATAAATTCCAGAAAAAAATCTTTAAATACACAAGCTCTTTCTGAACTTCCAGTGCTAAAGGTAAAATTTATATCCTGGGTTTCAATAGCAGCTTTTCCAATTTTAAAGAGAAAAACTGTTTTTCCTGGAATTGTAGGAGATGATAATAATCCATCAAAATTTGATTCCTTCACAGCTATTCGTGGTGCTTGAGGAGTCAAAGGATTAGATGTAAATATTTCTTCTACTGATTTATCTAGGTTATTTTTTAACGTTCTTAATGCACCTGTTGTTGTTTTCACAACCTCCCCAATATTATGATGGCCAGCATCTATAATGTGAACGTTATCAGGAAGATTCTCTGCACAATAATCTATAACTTGACTGTGTGCTTTTGTCGCAGCTATATATTTCCATGGTAAAATCGCCTCACCTATACTTTGTAATGTATTTTCGGCAGCTTTTGTAATAGTAGAAGGAATCTCTTTTTCAAAAAATCTGTGATTGACTATTTGCACCATTTCATAAGCAAGAACTTCATCTTCTGCATTTTTATTTAACAGTTCAGCAATTCTTTTGACATCCGCTTCACTATAACCTGTTGCCACTTTTTCCTCAAGATATGCTCGTCTTTGTTCATAGCTAGGATTAGAAGTTGACTCTAAAGCACAAAACCACAAGTCACGCTTACTATCGTGAAACCTAGTAGCTCTAAAATAAATTTTTGCCCACCAAGGTAAGGAAGCAGTATCATATGTGTGTAAACGGTCTACATTTCCTGAAGTTTCAATTTTCTTTATTTGCTCTGAATCAGAAATTATAATTATGTCTAGTAAAAATGGAATTTTTACTCTAAATGGATTAAAGCTGATAATATCTAACATTTTTTCTGTTTCCTAAATATAGGTTTTCTTGCTTTTCTAATAGCTAGTGTCGCTACGCAGAAGTTAAAAGTCAAAGAGTGCATCTCAATGCGTGAATAAAGCCAAAAATTTATTGCTTTTAGGGAACAGGGAACAGGGAATAGGGAATAAGAAAAAAGTATTTTTGCAAATATGAGATACACCCAAATCAAATATTAAGTAAGCGTCAAGAATGTTTTTAGCGATTCTAGGAATTAAGAAAATATCTTATTCCGTGAAACCCTACTTCCTACTCCTTGCTCCCTATTCTCAAGAATATGTAGCAAGATTTTAAGAAATAGTAAGCTGTTTTGCATTTAAAACACTTAGAGAGTTGTATGTTTAATTAGGGCTTGCTGAATCAATATAAAAGCATTGACAGATGAATACTTTAGCCTTTTTAGGATCGAAAAAAGTGCCTGGTTTTCAGCTCTTCATACTTAAAAAGGAGCGTATTTTAGGCGTATAGTTGGGCAGAAAAATTAAGGTACAATTGTTACTCCTATCTCCTCGCTCATTCCCATTTCTCCTGTCTCCTGTCTCCCCCTCCCCTCCTGGGAGGGGCTAGGGGTGGGTTGGGAGGGGCGAGGGGTGGGTTTTCTCCTGTCTCCTACCCTCATCCATAAGACTTTTGAGCGCAAACCCTAATTAAAATGATAACCCTTATCACTTCTGACTTCTAACTTCGTTATTACCGAATAATTAAGTTTTAAAGCCCCTCCTTTAAAGGAGAAACAAGAAAAAATTTTCCTTTGAGTCAATCCTATCCGTTTTCAAGGAGAGGTAATTGTTAATTATTAATTATTAATTATTAATTATTAATTATTAATTATTAATTATTAATTATTGACCTACCTTTCGCCAAGGTGCAAAAGCATTTTCCACACTAAATAAAGCCGGACTTAAACTAGGATAATGGCGACGTAAAACAGTCAACATACTGTTATTATCAATCCAATCTAAACCAAATTTGGTATAAATTTCAGCTCGATAATCTTCAGTAAAGAAACGATCGCTTTTCAACCTTCGAGACGCCATAAGAATAAACACACGAAAAGCAGTATCACTAAAACCAAATCCCGTGGGAGGATTTTCCGCAAACATACCCACCATTAAATCTACACTATCAATATTATTCTGATAAACCTCTCGTAATTCTTTCACCCATTTTTCATTATCAGTAATCTCTTCAAAAGATTTTACTCGTCCACGACCAATTAATTCTCTAAAATCATTATAACGAGGAACACCCCGTTCCCGGTCTCGTAAAATATCTACAGCAGCTAAATCAAAAACTTCACCATTATCTCTTACAAGTTGTTGAAGAAAACTCGGATAATTATATAAAGTAATTGCTCCTGGATGAGTCACACCAAATGAGTAAAATAAATCCGGCATTTCTAAATTTTCTACAAGAGTTCTGGTACGATTACCAGCAACTTCAAATAGATTATTCTTTTGTATTGACATCCTCCCGACGCTGCACTTGCGTGACAGCGCGGGATTCCTTAACATCACTGTTAGGGGCTTTCTGTTTCAATGCACCAGCATAAACGAGACTTACTCTCTTCGGGTCTTACAGTCGCTCCACAGACTGACACTGCGAGTCCCGCAGCCAAAATATTTATACTTGCATTGATATCCCGGTCATGGTGACTACCACATTCAGGACAATCCCACTCTCTAATATTTAGAGGTAATTTTTCCACTACATAACCACAATTAGAACAACGTTTTGAACTAGGGAAATATCTATCAATTTTGATTAATTCCCGTCCATACCATTCTGCTTTGTATTCTAATTGCCTGACTAATTCGGACCAGTTGGCATCACTTATTGCTCTGGCTAGCTTATGATTCTTGACCATGTTTTTTACTGCCAAGTCCTCAACTACAACAGTTTGATTTTCTCTGATTAGTTGAGTAGTTAGCTTATGGGTGTAATCAAGCCTTGAATCTTTAATTTTTGCGTGTATCCTAGCTAATTTCAGTCTAGCTTTTTGATAGTTATTAGATCCCTTCGTTTTTCTAGATAGAGACTTCCCCGCTAACCTCAGTTTTTTGTGTAATTTGTTCAAATCTTAGTCGAGTAGTAACAATTGGTTAATTAATGCAGACTGTAACGGGGCTGCAAATATCATCACAAAAGTAAGCACCAAAGCTGTAGGGGCGATTCGCGAATCGCCCCTACTTAAGCCAACTGTGTAGGGGCACCGCGGAAATTTTCCCCAGAGAGTTTATCTTTGGTCAGCTAAGAAAAAACTAAGCAACACGGATTTATCCTGTTGCGTAGTATCTGCTTAGAATCCCCGTGACTGACCTCCGGGGAGTAGTCAAAAAGAAATTGTTACAAAGAAATAGTATTGTAAAGTTTTATTGATTTTATAGAAAAACATAGGAAAACAATTAAAAATATCTTAGACTGAGAAAGGAAAGCAGAACAGCTCGTTAAATGTTTACAGGAGGGATAATGCAGTTAGTAGAA
>NZ_JAAHHG010000166.1 GCF_010692555.1 Okeania sp. SIO3B5
GATAAAAAACTTTCTCCTTCAACTCCACTTATTCTTCTTCCTTCTTCTTTCTTCCCCTCCTGGGAGGGGGAGGGGCGAGGGGTGGGTTGACTCCTGACTTCCCCTCCCCTCCTGGGAGGGGTTAGGGGTGGGTTGACTCCTGACTTCCCCTCCCCTCCTGGGAGGGGCGAGGGGTGGGTTGACTCCTGACTCCTAAGTCGTTATTTATTTATAACTGTTCAACCGGATATGATATTACTTGTTCGTTGCCCAGTAGTTTGATTTTTCCATTGGTAAGGTATCTCTTCTAAATATTCAATGTTACCATCCCACTTAACATAAGCAACTGAAATTGAATTAGCATTAAAATCAATACCTATACAACTGGAGTTTAGACTAAATAGTTGAAGATAAAACCAAGGAAAGGATTGAAAAAAATTGGACTATCAACATATGTGAGAGGCTTTGTTGCATGAAGGTGGCGATATAGCTACCGCTAGGCTCCGCCAACGCAAAAACCACCCCTGTAGAGGAATGAACTAGAATTGTACGATGACACGCCCTAGTAACTTACAAAGTTTTGGGGAGTTCTGGCAAGCAATGGGTGAAAAAGATGGGACAAAACCCAAGGTTGTATTACATTGTACTATTACTACTTCTGTTCCTGTAGATGAAGCAGGAGAAGAAGTGGGACTGGTAGGAGTTTATCAACCTACACCCTAAATAGGGCTTGCTGAATAAAACTGTAATCAATACCTGTAAAGGCTTCCAGAGTTAAATATTGCTGAGGGGGTGCAAGGTTTTTGGCTCAATTTGTCTCAAAATGCTAATATTTTTCCCCTTACTATCAGAAAATTTTGCCGTAGTAGATGGTCTAAACTGTTCCCTGTTCCCAGTTAAGTGTTCCCTGTTCCCTATCGTCACCATCAGACTTTTTCAGCAAACCCTAAATAGTTGACTAAGGAAAGTAACTATGCTTAATATGATTACATCTAACCCACAGATAGCGATCGCTGGTAGTGACAATAAAACGAAAATAGATTATGTTGAATAAATGATATGTAATGTGGTAAATAACAAGTAATTAAAATTTAAAACTGTATTAATGGATAGTTGGTATGCAGCACAAAGATTAATGGCATTGATAGATAATTTAGGAAAAATTTATTATTGCCCCTTAAAAAAAAATAAATCGCGCCCGTAGATGATACTGGTGCTGTAGAAAAATATAAAAATATTGCTGAATTAAGCTGGAGTGAATCAGAAAAAATATCAGGTTAAATAATTAAAATTAAAGGTTTTCCAAGGGATAAAAAAGTTAAGTTTTTTCTGGGTAACTGTTTCTACCAACAGAACAGAATATATTGCTACTAATGACCTGAGTCAATGCAGTAAAGATGATGTATAATTTGAATCTCAAACCAGATGGAAAGTTGAGGAATTTCATAGATAAATTAAACAATTAACAAGTCTATCTTCTTGTCAATGTCGTCTGAGAAAAATTCAAATAAATCATATTGCTTGTGGGATGTTAGTCTGGACTTTTTTAATGCATATTAGCAGTAAAAATAGGAAAAACTATTTACAAAGTCAAACATGCATTACTCTCAAATTATCTGCTCCAAAAGCTGAAGAAGCCTACAATAAAATTTAGGGCTATTTTTATTTGATAGGTGTTTTTTACCTTTGTTTTAACTATGCTACTTGGCTACTTGTCTTGAGGCGGTCGCTATAATTTTTAAGCGATCGCTCTATTTACCACGCGCTATCTATATATAGTGTATTTGCGTAAGTCCTGTATATATTAAAAAATATCAACAAAAATGGGAAAAAGTAAACAAGAAAGGGAAAGTATCTCTAGTTTAGGTATATGGTTACGGGAAAAAATTCTTGAGCATCGCTCAGAAGATGATTCTTCCCCTATCTCAGCTCTAGAGCTGTATCAGCAGTTTCAAGTATCGGGATTGGATTTTAAAGGTCAGAACAGCAGTGGCTTAGGTAGTTATAAGGGTGGTCTAGAAGTCAGTGCAGGGGTGAGCTTATTGCCCTTTCCACTACCCTCTTCTCTGTTATTTGGAAAAGTTTCAGCTGGTATCACTGGTTCAGGATCAATAGGGTTATGTCATTTATTTGTGCTGCAGCGTCAGCCATCAGAGATAAAGTTGGGACAGAGGGATATCTATAAGACGAGTTCTCCTATTTGTATGTTGAAACTGACTGGTAGTAGCAAGAGCTTTCAGCTGAAAGCCTCAGTCACGGCTAATATTGGTTTCTCTACAATAGGTGCGGTTGGACCGATTGGACCAGAGACCCTTGGGGCTTCCCTGGTGCTGAGTGCATCCGCTGAAGCTGCTGCTGACTACAATTTCACATACCTAAATTTAGATGATGCTGACCTTGGATATTTTTCCTCACCTTTAAATGAAGGCTTGATCAAATTTTTTGAGGGATTTACTAATAAAAGAACCTTAAAAGATGAAGCATCTAAGTGGCTGATAAATAAGAAGAATCGCTGTGAGAGTTACAAAATAACGGGAGGAGTGAATAGTCATACTTCAACTAAAGAGTTTATAAAGCACTTTGAAAGGCTGAAGGAAATAGAGTATTTCTATAAGCAACATAAGAGTGCTATTGATTATTATTTAAAGCAATTCAATGATTTAGAGTCTAGCTCTGAATTGAAAAAGAAAGCATCTAATTGGCTAACAAATAAGAAGAATCGCTGTGAGAGTTTCAAAATAACAGGAGGAGTGCCTAACAATACCTCAGCTATGGAGTTTATACAGTTATTTGAAAGGCTGATGGAAATAGAGTATTTCTATAAGCAACATAAGAGTACTATTGATGATTATTGGAAGAGATTCAATCAGTTAGTGTATGGCTCTGATTTCAAAGGTCTAACACCATCTACTGATTGCAGTTTGTCCCTCTTGGGACATAAAGGAACCGCAGGTGCAACTGGAACAGGTGGAGGGACTTTAGGGCCTATCGATGCCTCTGGTACGCTTAGTATTAAAGGAGAGATAAAACACACTTCTTATCGTTTTCAAATATCTTCTGATATCAATAACAAATTGAACAGAAATCTGATATTTACTCAAGATACTGTTATTGATTATCGACAGGTTAAGCTTACTGGAGAAGCTGTGGCAACTGTCATGTCCAAGAGTAGTTTTAATATTGATGGCGATACGCCTGAAAGTATACAAAGAGATTTTGAAGAGCGAAAAAAAAATGCAGAGCAGTATCTCTACAATATGATGTTTTATGAATCTGCTTGCGTCTATTGGTTTCCTAATTCTATTGAAGAGCCATTACCTGGAAGTGGTCTTTGTTTTGGTATGTCCATATTAATTGAAAGGGTAATTGCTCTGGCTGAAAATCCGGATGACAATAAAAATCATAATCTCATGGAAACTATATGCAAAAAACTCATGGTTGAAAAGTCAGATATTAAAAAGTTTTTAGAAAATTTCAAAAAATATTCAGTATTTAAAGAAGATATTTCTCCAGAATCTATAAAATCTATTAAAACAGCAAGTATCTTGCTGGAGTCGGCCCTAACCCCACCCCAAGGTTATAAAATTAAGAGCAATCATAGTTATAGAAAACCTTGTCCCGATGATCAACTTCTGAAAAATATGAAAAAAGATCATAAGTCACAACCTTTTACATTGCAGGCTATTCGTGCTCGATATCGAATAGCAGATCTTAAGGAGAATAAAAAGACTTTGTTTAAACTGGGGATAACTCCGCCATTTGTTAAATTAGGAATTAATTTATCTAAGGTGACTGAAGCAGGGAGAGAAGGCATTGTTGATCTGTATACCTATTGGTTTGGTGATTTAAGTAGTTACAATGAAGATCAAAACGAGCAAAATATTAACTATGGTGAAGCTTATGAAGAGGCTATACCACCAGTAATTTTATTCCATCAGTAGTATTTTTGTTGATGCGATTCATTTGATTCTATCGCCAAGAACAGAATAGCCTACACAACCAATTTCATCCTCAATTCAGAACTGCAGTTTATGAAAGAAAGTCTTTATGGTATTATCTGACAAGATTACGGAATATCTTAATAAAGTACAAAACAAGGGCCAGTTTGAACTCCATCATACAGATGGTTTACATCTCGTTTTGTTGGAAGGCAATAAAGGGATTGTCGTGAATTTGAAAACGTTTCTAGATGAAACACTCGGATCGGAATGGCTAAGTGACAAGTTAAAGCAAGAACTCAACATTGTAGATAATTCTCTCAAAGATGTTCTTCTGACCAATCTTGATATTGATGCTCAAAATTCCATGAAGATAGGGGTGGCGATGCCAGAAAAAAAATGGTCATTCTTACCATCTGGGTATAGCTGGCAATTCCAAGTGGAAAAACCTAGTATACTGATTTCAATTGCTAAAGGGGAAAATAATAAATATTCTGCCAAGCTTAGTGCTATGATCGTGATTGGTGAGGCAGATAAAAGCGTTAAACTGAGCGGCACAATTACAATCGGCAATGAAAATCAGCAAGGTGATCAAACCAAAAAGCAAGATGATGCACCAGAGCAAAAGTTAAATAATAATGGATTAAAAAGTGATGTCAAATTAAAACCCCTACTGCAATATCTGAAGTTGGATGGGACTGATTTTGATAATTTTACTATTAAAACTCTGGATATTATTCCACAACTATCCGATAAAAAACTATCTTTGACAATTGATATTGCTAACGCTTGGCATATCTATGATTTTGAGTTAACTGATGTAAAATTTCACTTAGAAATCTCTTGGGAAACAGGCAAGAAAGATAGCGGCACTGTATCACATGCTTCCGTCGATGCTACCTTTACCCTAAATGACATTTCGTCCCAGTTGAAAGCTACCTATACAGATAGTAAATGGCAGTTTACAGGAGATATCACAAATCAAACTTTGTCTTTGTATGGGGGAGTCCATGATCTTGCTCATAAAGTGGATCTTGAAAACGTTGTTGAACTATTGCCTGATGCCTTTAAAGATTTAAGGATTAAAAATATTCACACCACCTTTTTACCTAGGGATAAGTATTTTGATTTTAACTTGACTTTGCAAGACGATGATGGCCGTTGGGAAATTATTCCAGGGCTTTTTGAAGTTGGTCCTGCTCAAGTGGAATTAAAGATTCTAGAAGGTTATCTATTTGGTGAAATTCAGGGCAATTGCTATATTGGAAAGACTCCATTCTCCACAACGATCGATTTCCCTGCTTTTCGAGGTGAAACCTATATTCCTGATGGCCAAAAACTATCAATCTCCCAGGTTTTGGAACAGGTGCATCTGGATTCAACAGGATTGCAGAATCTGAGTGTTGACGCATTACGATTGCTTTATGATTCCTCTGCTAAACATGCAATTTTGTACTTAGAACTGAGTGGAAGTTGGAAAGATGATCTCGTTGAGTTCAATCTCAAGAATACTACCATAGATTTGGATTATTGGGGAGGAGACGGAGGCGGTCTCACTGCCAATCTCCTAGCTGAAATGACTCTAAATGTGGATAATAAAGACATTTCACTGTTATTCTCAGCTAAACATCCAGGGCCAAATGAAGGGTGGCAAATTGCAGCTAAAGCTGAACTGTCTAAGGAACTTACTATTAGGCATATATTTGCTAAATATGCAGACACTCACAGCGACTTGGTTGATGCTTTTCTAGATTGGAGCATCGTTGACTTTGAAATTACTTACGACACTAAGGCCAAACACTTTGTAGCTTCAATGAAAGCTGTCTGGAAGCCTGATAAAGACTCCTCCACAACAGAACAAGACTCCCCTGAAGTTACTCAACCCAAAGTAGAGAAAGCTGATACAGTGCTTCTCCTAACGATAGAGAAGAAAAAGGGAGGAGGGAAAGAAGAAACGGATAAAACTACCACAGGTGAATCTGATGAAGCCGAAGCAGATGCAATAGCAGAAGAAGAAGCAGGTGACAAGTTTAAGGGGGGTTCCATTTCTCTTAGTGGTCAGCTATTGGTTAAGGGACTAGAATTCGATCTGATATTTAATACCAGTAAGAAACACACGAGCTTAGTCGGAACCTTCAGTAACCCGGCGGGTGATGGTGTAGATATTGAAGCATTGATTACAGACCTTATTCATATCGATGCGAGTGACTTCCCTCTTGAATCTTTTAAAATCAAAGATGCTGTATTAGCTTACGAGAAAGATAAACAAAGCACTTCTGGAACTAAAAAATCAAAGATGTTATTCCTCATCGATATGGATGCAGGAGTTGATTTGTCCGGGTTGGGACATTTGCCTTTGGTGGGGAGTGCTTTTAGTAGCGAGAGTCGCTTAGGGATTGCCTTTACGCCTATTTATGTCACTCAAACGTTTTCAGAAGATGACATTAAGGCTCTCAAACCTAATATGCCTGCCAGTGCTCACCCCCTTGAGGGTGCTGAAGTAAAGGGATTTCATTTGGCGGTAGATGTGCAGCTTGGTGGCGTTACGATTCCTGCTAATCTTCTGTCGGGCGATCAGAAGAGCCTCGCAACAAAGGCTGACAGCAAACCTAATAATGGGTTGGGTTCTGTTGCCGAATCTACTAATGATTCCCAACCTCCTGCGACAAAACTAAAATGGATTGATATACAGAAGCATCTGGGGCCTCTTCATTTACAACGCTTGGGACTAGGATTTGAAAAGCCTACCTTGAAGTTTGCTATTGATGCTTCCTTTGTGCTGAAGGTGCTTGCGTTTAGGCTCTATGGTTTAGGAGGTACTTATGATCTCGACAGTCATCATCTAGGGTTTGCTCTGCAAGGAATGGGGCTGGATTTGAATAAGGGTCCCGCTAAAATCAGTGCTGATTTCCTCAACCTGGATGGTTACTTTGTGGGGCAAGCGTCCCTAAGTATGGAGGAATTTGGGTTATCGGCGATCGGCGCTTTCACTTTAATCGATCATCGCCCTTCGCTGTTTATTTATGCGTTTTTAGATTACCCCTTGGGAGGACCTGTGTTCTTCTTCGTTGAAGGGGTGGCAGCAGGTTTTGGCATCAATCGCCACGTTACGATGCCTGAGTTTGATAAGGTGCATGAGTTTCCTTTGGTTGCGGAAGTTTTGAAGACGATGCCTGCACCGTCTATGGCGGGAAATATAGGAAAGGTGGGAGACGCTAAAGAATCGCCCGTCAAGCAAGACCTCAACACTGAGATGACGAAACTGCATCAGTATATTAGCCCTAAATTAAATAGTTTTTTCTTTGCTGTAGGACTGCGTTTCAGTAGCTTTGAAATTTTGGATACTTTTGCACTGTTGCTGTTGTCCTTCAGTACGGATGGGGATGTGGCAATTGCGCTGTTGGGGATTGTTCGGTTCATTACGCCGCCAGATCCGGAACCGGAGAAAATTGCTTTTGTTGAGTTGGAACTTATAGCAGAGTTCAATTTAGAACGAGGTATTTTTGAGTTTGCTGGCAATATCACCGATCGCTCCTTCCTCATGGATGGTATGGCCAAAATTGCGGGAGGATTTGCTGCCATTTTCTGGTTTAAGGACGACCCCAAAACGAGTGCAGAGGCTGGAGACTTTGTGGTCACCATTGGCGGATACTATTCCAAATTCAAAAAACCTGATTACTATCCAGCGGTCAAGCGTTTGCAATTTTCCTGGCCTATGTATCCTTCAGTGGAGGCTAAGGGGACCATTTACTTTGCCTTAGTGCCTATTGCCTTGATGGCTGGAGGCTTATTTGAGTTGACTTGGAGTTGTGGGTTGTTGGGGGCTTACCTGAAAGTGGGGGCAGATTTCCTGATTGTCTGGAAACCCATCCATTATGAAGCCGAGATGTTCATTGAAATTGGAATCTGGTGTTCTATTTTCGGACTGAAGGTATCTGCTAGCATTGGAGTTGACTTAAAGATATGGGGACCTGAATTTTCAGGTCGAGCCAGCTTTGACTTCAAGATTATCAAGTTCCACGTTGATTTTGGATCTGGCAAGCTTAAACCGCCGCCATTGAGTTGGGAAGAATTTAAGGAATCGTTTTTGCCTAAGCCTGAAGAAGACTCGAAGAAGGGTGATGGAGGTAAAACTCAGGCAGTTGCTGAGGAACAAGCTGATGAAGCAGTTGAAGTTCAGCCCAAAGCAGGAGATGGGGAGAAATCCAAGAAAGTTGGAACAGAT
This sequence comes from Okeania sp. SIO3B5, assembly GCF_010692555.1. Lineage (GTDB taxonomy): Bacteria > Cyanobacteriota > Cyanobacteriia > Cyanobacteriales > Microcoleaceae > Okeania. Next base: position 8,143 of record NZ_JAAHHG010000166.1, read on the forward strand.
AAATTACTCAGCTTTACTGTAGCAGATGGGTTAATCAAACAACTTCACGATCAAAATAATGGTCCACCCTCGGCCTGGATTGTTAACCCCAAGCATTTTGTACTGAAGGTTGCTACCGTGGTTCCCCTGTCTGCTTTTATGTTGAACGATCAGGCGGTTGCTCGTAACCCTGAGCTTGATGCAGGCGATCATCTCAAAATTGAACCTGAACTCGGGAATTTTGGCATTGTTCCGATGCAGGTTACAGGTCCGACTTCAACCCTGAACATTGAAATTCGGGGAGAAAATAATGTTGATGTCTCAGAAGAGTTTTCATTTGACAAAGGCATTAAGAATTTTCCAGCAGCTTTGTGGGGAAAAGGAGGAGGTGATGACGATAGCAACAAGAAGCGCATGATTAAAGGGGTTGGTATTTTGACCCTAAAGCCCTCTAAGCTTCCTGTGGCAGGAAAAACTTCCTCCATTGAACGCCGTGTACTGGATTATGAGCTTTACACTAAGGAAATAGCAGATGATCCTTTGATATCTAAGTGTCAAACATTTGTTGCTAATCGTGAAATACAACAGACGACTATCAATAATCGTGGGTCTTCTTTGAAGGCTCAAGATGAGAAAAATCGCAAGGTGATTCAGGATGCTCTGGTACTGGGAGAAGGAAACCCCGTTCTGGCAAAGCGCGATCGCTTACTTACTTATTTAGGATTTAATCCTGCTCAGACAGTAGATTTGACCGATAGTTTAGAAAAAGATTTTATTATTGCCCCTATGGTTATGGTTAAAAAGGAGGAGAGTAATTAAATGTCAGATTCATTTTATGCCCAGCCTGAACTTGCTCCCGATGATAAAATTATGTTTGTCGAATATCATCGCCCTGCATTGAAATCGGGGAATTATCAACTCAAAATTCAACAAACAATTGAGCTTGCAGAGCATATCAATAAAGAGACGATTGGCGACCGCACGGTGAAATTTGCAGTGCAAGGTGAGCGTTATGCGATCGAAAGTCGTGAGATTCACCATGTTTACCCTCCTGACAATAGCAATGGCATTTTTCATCGGGTACTTCCCCATATTGTTCTGAACCGAACTACCTTGCCCTGGGAACGCACCCCTAATGGTGGTGACAAAGATGAGATTCTGTCACCTACTTGGATGGCTTTGTTGTTGTTCACAGAAGATGACTTGAGTGATATAAAACAGACCAATCTAACAGTTGATAAATTAGAAAATCCCTCGAAAGATCCTTATTGGCGAGACCTGCCTAAAGAGTTGGGTAAGCCAAAGAATGATACTGCTACGGTTGTTGATGTTCCTTGGGAAACCTTGTCTAAAATCATTCCCACTTATTCTGACCTGCGGATGATGGCTCATATTCGTCAAGTGCAACCTGCATCTGCAACAACACCAGATTCGGAAGTCGCTATTTTAATGAGTAATCGACTTCCCCCGCTGAATAAAAACTGTACTGTTCACCTTGTTTCCTTGGAACAGTGCTACAAACCTTTTGTTTTAGCAGAACATTTAGATGCCTTTCAAACTTTGCAAGATCATGGCTATACTATTCTTGATTTACGCAATCCAATTGAGATAGAAAAAAACTTAGTGACTATCTTACAACATTTTGTAGATCCTCAGGTTCAGGAAGTTCAATTAGAGTCTGAAAAACCTCCTCAATATCTCAAGAAACTTGATAAAAAGTTTAAACCGCCAGAGACTAGCAAAAAACCTGAAGGAATGACGGATGATGAATGGATACAGCATATAGTTGAACAGAACTGTCAATACTTGCTTGGATTGACCTCGAATGAGTCGGTTAATGCTGAGAATCCTTTGGTAGAATTTGATTTGTGGTCCGATCCGTTGAAGTGTTTGCTTCATGTTCAGATCGAGAGTATCACGATGCCAATGGAAGGCCGTGTGGTTGAAAGCTTGAAAGGGTTAATCACGATCGCGAAAAAGGAATATATACTCCAAACGGCTTTCCCTAAAGGTGTGAAGGCAGGCATTGTTACGGAAATCAATAATTGTTTTAAACAAGCGAATGTTCAAGAACTTTGTTTAGATTTTACGAAATCTGAATTTGTGAAGTATGATCGCGACGGTACAACTATTACAAATACGGCATCTGAGAAATCACTCAATCCAAAGCTTCAGAATTTTATCCTACCGTCAGATCAATGGCAAACCGAAAAGCGTCTACCTAACTCATACTATGTAAACCAGAAAAACCAACCCTTCCTTTTAGTCTTTTTTAGCGACAACGGTTCTTCAGAACAACAAGCAGGAAAAATTACTCTTAATGATCTTCGAGTCACCATCCGTCGTGTTCCAATTCTCCCATCCCCTGTAGAAGAAGAAGGAAAAGTACGAGAAGTACCAAACAATCAGCTGATTCAAGTGTGGATTCTACAGGGAATGATGGAGAATGGAGCCATGGTTTCAACTGAACTTTGTTTAGATCCACAACCAAGATATCTAGAAAATGACGAAACTGGTGGGGTTTACGTTATGGCAAAAATTCCTTTCTCTTCAGATATAAATACAAAACTCCAGAATTCAGATATAGAAATTAATCCAACTGTTATTAAAAATCCGATTGAGGCATACTTTCAGCCTTTGTTTCCGGAATACTGGGCTGATCGCTATCAGTACAAACATCAAGCCATGTTCAGTACCATAATGGTGTTCAAGGACTCTGGGAATAAAGATTGCGTTGTATCCCTGGAGGTTAGCATAGAGCGGGAGAAATCGGACGATCAAAACCTCACTCATCACTCAGTAGCTGCAACCTTGCAACGTTCGACTGAACCTCTTATGATTTTTGATATTGGCAATAGCATTAAAACTACTCCAATTCGTCTGCTCAGTCTCAAGCAATGGACGTTTTACTGTGAACCGCAACGTCGCGACTTTTTGGGTCTACTGGAAAATCTGAATCGGATTGATTTATCTGCCTATTACCAAACTCCGACTACTCCAAATCTAAGTCAGTCTTATGATGTTGGAGTTGGACAAAGTAGCCTTGCCTCAGCCTCCTATCGTGAACCAACAGGTCTTACAGGAGGAACCGAAGATTTCAAAACATTAGCCGATAGTTACATCGCAGCGGGCTATGTGCCGACACAGCACTATCTGCGTCAAGGGGGACGCACGGTATCCTGGTATCGAGGTCCGCTGGTTCCTCATACTGAAGCTATCTATTCGGAAGAGTACCCGATCGCTCTTCCCGCCCGTCATGCAGATGAACTGTTCCTGTTCAACCCAGACTTAGGACTGTTTGATGTCTCCTATGCGGCTGCCTGGGAACTGGGACGGACGTTAGCTTTGGCGAATCAAAGTTTTGCCAAACGTCTCTACCAGTGGAAACGAGGACATCCTGGTAATTTGCGGGAAATGGTTCATAGTATCGATCGTGCTTATCTCCCCAACCGAGACAGTAACCATACCCAGGATGTACTACCGACAGATGTGCAACAGTGGCTAACAAACTTAAGCCAACTAAAATTGGTGCCATTTAACTATTTAATTCCCGATGAAGCCTTGTTGCCCCCGGAATCAATTCGTTATTTTTGCGTCGATCCGCTTTGGGTGGAATGTTTGCGTGACGGTGCTTTAAGCATTGGTCGTGTTTTGAGTATTGACTATCGAGCCGATCTAGCACATCGTCAACAGTTACCAACACTACCCTTGATTTCAGGAGTTCTCTTGCGATCGGCTGTCGTGTCTGGATGGCCTCATCTTGGTGTGACGGGTTATCCTGAAAATTACGATCTACTGTGGGAAACAGAAGAATATTTACCCAATCCCGATCAGCCTGACACGCTCAAAATTTGGCGGTTAGATCGTCTAGCTCCGGATTTATTACTGGTGCTATTTTATGATGGAGCGAAGAAAGCAGACGGGTCATATCGCAACCGTTCCTTACGTTACATTGATTTTCATCCTCGTCCCGAAATGATGCATTTTGGCTTGGAGGAGCCTGCTAATGCACCTGTAGATTACTCTGTTACCAATCAGGAATTACTTAAACTATTACGAACGATGGACGGTGAACCCCTCTATATTGACGAACAGGGCAAGCAAAAGGTTAAGCGAAAGATCAATGGCACAGTTTGCTATGCTGATAAGAATAGCAAAACGACAACTCAGCAAAACAATGGCCATAGCACTCCACCATATCGTGCCCAAGTTTCTGACCCCATAATGTGGCGTCAAGAGGATGCAACGACTGGCATCCTAAGTCTTGCCCATTTGTCAGAGATAATTGCTGATATAGTCTTGGACAGTAAACAGGGAATTGGCAAAGATAAGCTTTTCACCGCTGCTAACTTTGCCTTGCAAATGCTTGATTCACCGCCTTTAGTGCGTTTTAAATGTCCAGGTTAATGCTCTGCAAATTTTCAAATCAGGCGTTGCTGAATTAAGGGATGGATATAAGTTGTGGGACAGGCATCCTGCCTGTTCCTGCCGGTCCGAATGTGGATATTGGAACCAGGTTGACAGAAGAGCGCCATACCAAAACTTTTACGGCTCATCCAGGCAGCAAATTGTGGTTGGTAAAGCTGGCAACTCTGGAAAATTCGGAGAAAAAAACGCAGTCCCCGAACGAGGATAATGTGTCTGAAGCTCAGACCATCCCCCCAGATTTGGCGCACCAGTTGAATGCTCTTAACCAGTTGCAAGCCAAGTACGATCGGGCGCTCCATCAATTAGATACCTTGCGCCGTCAGCTTTACGAAGATTGGTATCGCTATATGTTGTTAGCCTATCCTTCGGATGATGAAGCGCTCAATTATGAAGATATTCGCCAATCCCCTGATGTTGACCACATTATTGCTTATATCAAGGAACTGGATATTAAGCCGTTGCAACAGCTTATGGAAAATACAGGGTTTGTGAACAGCTATGATAATCATTCTAAACCGATAGTCGTTTCTCCCCCAACAGGAACAAAAGCATCTACTCCCTCTCTATCTTCCACGGATCGTTGGCATTGTGACTGGTCTTTACAGGTAACGGGATCGGTTCAATCCTTAGCTAATGAGTTAAAAGGGGCTATAACTCAGCTTTGTACTAACCTGAATGCCCATAATCAGGCTCAGGCAGTTCCCAACCACAAAAATCAATGGAGTTTGAATCACACTGTGGGACCTCGTTTTTGGTCTCCTAACGAACCTGTGGTTTTATTGAGTCATCTGACTCCGAGCGATCGCCACGGCCAAGACGATCGCTTCACAGACGATAAGCGTTTGATTTGCCCTCTGGTGAGTAACATTGTCTTTCCACCGCCCGATCTACAGGCATCTCAAGCGGATAATATATCCCTGGTGGCTGAGATTGAACAGGCTAAAAGTGATTTGCGTAAAGCCATTGACCCCTTACTGAGTCCTCATTACCGACAGAAGCGATCGTCCCAAGCTCATCCTTTTCTCTTGGAATGGCAGGCAAACTTAGCCAGTGTACGTCCGACTGCTTATCGTCAGAATCCGGATTTACCCTATCAACCAGATGAAATCCGAAACAATTGGTCTTTGGCTGAGACGGATGCGGAAGTGATAGAACGGGAGAATGCTCCCAAGGGTGCGGAACGAACAATTAGTTTTACGGGCAACAGTTTGCTCTTAGACTATGCTGGTGGGGTGATGGATCAGGCGGTCGAAGCTTATTTAATCGAAAGTCTGGAGGATTATTTTACGGAATACAAAATTGCCACCGCTGACCAAAAACAACATATAAGAGCCGAAATAGGGGTTGTTCGCAATTGGTTGGTGCGACGACAGTCAATGGATGAATTGGATGCAATCGCCAACGAGCTCAGCGAAATCAATTCAGTTTACTCTGATGCGCTGTATGGCATTCCGTTGAATGGATTATTGAATGGTTTTATCGGTAAAGGAATTGAGAATTTTCTCACAGATAAGCATCCAGGTAAATCTATCGACGAAATCATAGAACAACTTCGCCCACTACTCGTTGTTTCCCCTGCTGCTAACAGCCCAGATGCAATCACAGAACTTCCTGATTCACTGGATAATGTATTACCCTACCTCCTGGGGTTGTCACCTACTCAAACCCAGGAATTTATCAAGCAATTTCAGGCTAAAGCTAAAGATCCAAAGAAAAAGCTGGCCGCAGATACCTTCCTGACTCCTCAGCGGTGGGCTGTAGTGTTGCGCTATGCGGAGGCTTTGGGCTATATTGCCAGCCAGTTTATTGCTGAAGGGGGAACGGAAGAACAGGTTCACTATCGTGAAAATGTGCTATGGCGACCACTGGTTATGGGGATTCCGGATGGGGGCTGTTTAGCGTCTGGGATTTTGTCGATCGCCAACTGTGCCACTCAGACAGAATTATCTCAGATTGAACTTTCAAATGCGCTCATTGGCGATATTCTCAATACACGCAAAATTAAACCCATCGAATCCCTCAACCAGCTAGCATCTCTGCGCCATTTCAACGCAACCCAGATGGCTCATTTCCTCTATTATTCACAGGATAAAAATAAATTTAAATTTACGGTTGACTGGGGGCGAGATAAATTCAATGGGCTTAACGAGCAGGGACATTATTGGGTCGAACCGCGCTTGATTGCCTTTGATGCTTGGCAAACCTTGATCAAGAACCCAGGCTTGCTTACCCTGAGCTTACATGGCTTTAACAACGCTCTGCTATCAAAACAGTCTACTTGGCAATTGCCCGTGGCCGATCCTCTCGGTTTTCCTGCTTATCGTGCATTTTCGGAACGGACGATTAAGCCGATCGTCGGTCGCCAAACTGCTGCTCCTTTACCAAATACTCCTTTTAGTCCTATTCGAGGTGGACACTTAAATTTGCAACGTTTGCGCTTGGTGGATACCTTTGGTCAATATGAAGATTTGGATACTAATGTTATCCGCACGACGGAACAGATGCGCTCGTCGAGTGTTTTGCCTATTAGTCTGCCCCCCAGATTAGTGCAACCTGCTCGTTTGAATGTCCGTTGGTTGGATGCCGATCCTTCCCCTAATGCTCCCGATCGCGAGCAACAGGAATGGAACGATCATCCTGCTTCTAGTCCGATTTGTGGTTGGGTGTTGCCTAATATGCTGGATGCCAGTTTGATGATTTATAATCAGGATGGCAAAGCTTTGGGGTCGTTGGACCAAACTGGGCAGTGGCGACCCAAACCGGGTTCCAACAGCATTGTGATTCCTGAAGATATCCCCAATCCCCATCTGCAACGGATGGTGTTGTGGCTGCGAGATAAAGCTGCTGCTGACCAAGACTGGCAGTTCATTCCTGATTTTGTTAACACTTTGGAAACGGCGATGGAATACATCGATCCGGACAATTTTGACCAGCCTCCTTCCTTGCCTGTTCTGATGGGTCGGCCTTTAGCGTTAGTGCGGGTGGCAATATCCCTGGAAGTTCAAGGTTCCTATGCTGTTCAGCAAAGTTTGGCGGCTTTTAGCGAAACTTTGAAGGAGGTGAAACCAACCTTACAGAAGATGAAGGAAATGCCGGGAGGACAACAGGTTACTCTAGGCTCTGATTCTTCTATTTCAAATCCAGCAATGCTCAAGACTCAAGAATTTGAGCAGGTTCGCTTCCCGGTGCGCTTAGGAGAACATCATCGTTTTCAAGATGGGGTTGTGGGCTACTGGCCAGAAACAGCGAGGGGCAAGTTGAGCGATCGCTTCTATGCCCCCCAAAGTGACTTGTTACCGAATGAGGATGCTACTAGCCATATTCGGGTTTATCGGCGTCAAGATGGGGCTATGAATCTCTGGCTGGCCTTGAAGGATGAACCCCAAATGGTCTCGATGTTGATGGATGTACAGGGGAGCTTGCATGTCACCAGTGGAATTTTACCAACTAAGGAGTTGATTATTCCGACGGATCAGGTGTTGCCAGCTCTGCGTGCTATTGAGGTAACGTTTTTGACAGCTCCTCTGCTCACAGCACGGAATGAGGTGCAGGTTAACCTGCCACAACTGACTGGTTGGCAATGGTCTTGGGTAAGCCGTGAGGCCGGACAATGGTCTACCTTGACTTCAATGCCGAGGATCGATCAAGCTGAGGTATTTAAGGCTTTTCCGAAAGAAGGGCTAACGGTCTGGAATGGGCTGCTCAAAAGTCGGGTGCTGACTTTGTTACCGGGAGAACCGGTGCAGGCGCTCTATGATGCCAAGCAACTTGATTCCGCACTTGATTTATTGTGTGCTTCGTCCCCTCGCCAATTAGATCCCAAGCGTAAAAAAGATGTAGAGCGGTTTTTGCAGATTCAGACGCGATCGATTGAACCCATGCAGTCTGAAGCTAAATTTAACCCCCAGGTGCTGCGGGAAGGCTGGTTACAGCTCAGTCCGGCTGACCTTTCATCGAATGCCCTGTTCAATAAAGCGGATTTCCAAGCTGAGTTTGGTTCAGACGGGGACACCCTCTGGCAAGATTTGATCAAGGCTGAAGCTTTAACCCCGTTTGTTCCCCAAAACGGTAAGGTTTCGCCTAAACCTAGTTCTGCACCAGGAGCAGTGGCGGATAACGCTGTCCTTAATCGAGCCAAACTCCAAGAGTACCTGGCTAAACTGGTCGGAGATACAAGTAAGAAAGTGGCGATCGCTGCCTTTTTTAGATAGTACTTACGCATAACTACCATAGTAGAGGCGAATGGCATTTGCCCCCGACAGATGGTGTATAGTTCCATTTTGTGCGTAATATCAAATCCGTTGGCTACGGGGTAATATAATTCTGTCGTCGTCAGACAATGGTTAAGGTGGAATGCAATTCACCCTACAATCTGGACTCTTACCTTGAAATACTGAAGAACACCGATGCCAGCGGATTTGATAGAATATAATTCTGTCGTAGTCAGACAATGGTTAAGGTGGAATGCAATTCACCCTACAATCTTGACTCTTACAGCGTTTCTCAAATTGGTGAGGTACATTAGCGATCCCCCTAAATCCCCCTTAAAAAGGGGGACTTCCAGTTCCCCCCTTTACAAGGGGGGTTAGGGGGGATCTCCAGCACTGTACTTCACCAACCTGAGAAATCCCTTCCTTAAAAACAACCCTTAAATGGAGAATTAGCTATGACAATAAGCACTCTATTCAAAACCACCACCGTTCCCAACAATGACAGCGGCCATCAAGTCAAGTTAACGGTAAAAGAGACTGCCTCACCAACGGATCGTATTACCAAAGCATCTGACGATACGTTTGGCTCCGTCTTGGATTTCAAAGCAAGCACAGATTCGTTAGACTTGACAACAACTCCTGTTGCTTTGCTTCAAACTGCAGGGACAGGAACATCCGGAACAACCAAGCAGATAAATCCTGATATAAAGAATCTGGATACCCTGTTTCGCCAACAACCCGGTAACTTTAGCTTATGTGTATGGGTTTATTATGATACGATACCCTCAGGAGATCAAACGATATTGAGCCATACTTCGAGTAGCAATACTGTATGGACATTGAAGGTTAACAAGACAAATAGTGCCATATTTGAGATTTATGACGAAAATAAAACTTCTCACTCCCTCTCTGTTGCAAAACCATTGATTCCTAACACCTGGGTACAGATTGCCGTCACCTATAATTTCTTTACTCTTACGGTTTATATTAACGGTCGAGCTATTAGTCATACAAGCTGTCTAGACACCTCTTTCCGGGACAAGAGCGGCTCTCTTAAGATTGATAGTACCTTTAAGGGGCGATTAGGACAACTTAGCTTTGCAGACTATATAGCGAATCAACTGTACGAATCGCTTACTGGGGAGCCCAATAGTCGTCTCGAAAACCTAATAGACTATATAGTTTGGGACGATAATATCAGAGCAGCGATAGTCAAGATCAATTATTGTAAGAAACAGATAGACAATACTTTTAAGGAGAGTGGCCTTCCAGGTATCAACAGACTAATATACTCGCTTAAGCGTGAGTTAAGGAGCGATTTCATCATCAATAAACTAGAATTAGTGAAGTCTACTATTGAGGATCGCGATTTTCCGGCTGGTAGAGAGGAACTCATGTACTGTATGGCTAGTATCAATGACATTGAGAAGGTGATAGCTAATATCAACAATCATCCTGAAGAACCCGATATTGAGGATACTCTTCATGGTTCCCTTCCTACCGATTATAAAGATACCGATGATCTTAAGGACTTGATAGTGCATATTATTAACAATAGGTACGATCAACAATTAGTGAAGACTATTGAGCAAAGATTCGGTTATAATTCATATGTTATGAACTTTACCGAACAGTTGATAGAGGCTGTTCGTGTTCAGGATGACGAACAATATAATAGACTGGTAAATAGTATCGATCGCGACTTAATCAATCAACTGATAAGTATTGCTAAGCAAATCGCTCAAAGGCAGCCGAATTATGGTGGTGGCGGTACTATGCTTCCTGGGCATAACGATACCGATCATCTTAAGCAATTGCTAGAGCAGATTGATAGTAACGGACAGATTAATGTATTATTGAACCGGATGAGGGAAAGATTCCCCGATGATTCCATTAACATCAAAAATTTGATAAACACTATTATTGACGCTATTCAAAATGGTAACGCAAACCTAGTAAATGACATTAAAAGCCAGTATCCCACCTTCATCACTCAACTGACAGCTATTGCTGAGGAAATCGCTCAAAGGCAGCCGCCTTCTGATGATCTTCGTCTCACTCGAATAAAGCAGATTTTGCGCCGTGATATTCTTCGTGAATCTGATGAGATTTATGATACTCTCCAGGATGATTTTGTTCCTATCGTTGACCGTCATCAACCCAAGGAGAATCCGGATACTATAAATGATAGTTATTATAACTGGAAACACAAGAAACTTAATTCATCCAGCGAGATAGCAGTCGGTATCAATATTCCTAATAGTCTCTACATCTATAGTGTGTTTACTGATGGAACTATCAGGGAATTCTCTCGCCAGAATCTTCTGCAAAACCATAGCAAGTCGAATGATTATTCTACAAAGTTCTCTCAGGCAAGCTGTATTGCGGCCGATAGTAAAGTTGGAGCTAGTGGTAAAAGATTAGTAGTCGTTGGCAGTTATGATCATAGTACGAAGGTGTTCGATGCCTCTAATGATACAGTAATTGAACTCCAAGA
>NZ_JAAHHG010000167.1 GCF_010692555.1 Okeania sp. SIO3B5
ATATCATGTCCGGTAGCACCGTTTGTGTATAAAATTAAGGTAAAAATGGGAGAAAACCTTCTGCCTCCTGCCTCCTGCCTCCTGCCTTCCTTCCACCAAAGTCTAATTATTCAACCGGACATGATATAAGTTGACATATACAACCCCGGAATCATTAATTATGGATAGAGAAAAAGAAGCGATCGCTTTACCAAAAAGAACTCAAAAATTTCGGACAAGATTATTTCCTGGAAAGACATTACCTTCTCAAGAAATAGCAAGACGCAAAGCTATCAAAGCAGAATTTAGCGCCCGCTGCAGACCAGTATTTGAAAAACTTCGCCCTAAATTAATTGACAAATATTACAACCATTTTATTGCAGTCGATCCAGACACTCAAGAATATATGATCGACTCATCCTTAGAAAACTTAATTCAAAAAGTCCGCACCCTTTACCCAGATGGTACAGTCAAAGTCGCTATTTATCGACTTAATGAAACAGGAGTTTGTGGCAGAATATAATGTTAGGTAAATTTGGAAATAACGGCGAATTCTTTTTTGAAATACAATTAGTTCTAATAATTAATACTTTGATGTAGGTTGGGTAGAGCGACAGCGAAACCCAACATTTAGTTATAAATATCTTTCCCCATCTAAATTTCAAGAAACTTCTCAATAATTGGTATTAGCAGTTCTTCAAACTTAAGAAAGTCACCCTTTTCACGTCTTTTTTGACAGATATATTCACAGAATTTTATCTTATTAAACTTTGGAATGGTATATTCCTTACCATGGTCACTTATTTTTGGGATATTTTCGTAAAATCTGTCTTCAAATAATTCGACTGGGAAAAGATTTTCAATACCTTTTTTTGCTTTGTTATTCTCAGTATTCTTAGGTATACAACGAATGAATATAGAATCAAAATCTTCACGTTTTTTTCCTGTATCACAGTCATAAAGAAGCAATACCTTTCTAGTAAAATGACTTTGATTATTCACCAGAATTTTTTTTGCAGCATTCAAGTTTGTGTCTCCACCATCTTTTCCTTCCTTGCCAATTTCATCAATTTCTAACTTCTCTAATAAATCTTGATTTCCTAACAATTCCAAGGCTGTTTTGATATATTCAACATCTGTTTTTCCTTCTGTTAATACTAAAGGTTTAGACCCTTCTAAAATCTTTTTTTCAACTGCATCCTCAAAACTCTTTGTCTGACGATAGAACTCAAAAGATTTCTGAAACTCCTCAAATCTTTCGGTAGTAATTTGTTTACCTGTAGGCATTTCCAAAATTTGAATACCATCAGCACTAAATTCACGCTCCATACCAAGTAGAAAAAGTGGCGAATGTGAGGTGACAATAAATTGTACTTTTGGAAATAATTTAACTAGCTGAGGAAGAACTTTGTATTGTAAATCTGTATGGAGATGAGCATCAATTTCATCTATTAAAATAATTCCCTTAATTTCACTTAGATTAATACTTTTTTGAATTTCTGCCATATCTGCATAGCGGATAATTGTCGCAAAAAGATTGAAGAGTAAAGCTTGTCCTGCTGAGAGGTGATTCAATGATGGAACTATTACTCCATTTCCCAAACTAATTGCAATTCGTCCATATTCATGATTTCGATAGTTTAGTACTAATCTAGCTTTTTCATCCTCAATAACTTTACGAAGCAGTTGCTCAACATTCTGTATTCCCATTTTAAGTTCCTTTTTTGAATGGTTAGAATGCGGATGTCGTTTCACTGAAGTTAGGAAGGGAGTATCTGTTTGCTCAACAAACTCTAAGTCTACAAGTGAATCAAGTAATACATCCATCAACCACTGCTGATTATTCTTGGCAGCTCGTTCAACAATTAATGGTTTTCTAAGTTCTCCTGATATCTTTTCATAGTTGCTAAACAGAGGTCGATCTTCTACTGCTCTATAATTTAACCAATGAGGACGCTCATGGCGAGATGATGGGAAAAAACAAACTGCTCCAGTTTGGAAAAAAGTTTCAATTTGCTTTTCATCTCCTTCAACTCCTTTATCATCGGGTTCATTAATTGAAATTGAATTTACTAGCTTCAATTTATTTTTTACCTTCTCGGAATATCGATTTATATCTACTCCACCAAGTTTTTCTACATAATAAAACTTATTATCTGCATCCGAGAATTCTAGAAAACTAAGACTTCCACCAGATAAAGAGTATATATCTCCATCACTAACTACTTTTAAAAACTGACCATAATTAAGGTGCTGTCCTATAACTATGTCCGTAAACTTCTTCTTTGCTAGCTCTGCTAGTGCATCAAGAATATAACTTAATAAAATAGTTTTTCCCGTTCCATTTTTACCTACCAAAATTAACGGTTTTGGATTTCCCGAATCATCTAAGCTTAAGGAAATATCTAGCTTACTAATCGGTCCGACATTTTCAATAAAACATTCGCGGAGATACATCTGTGATATTTAAAATTTAGGCTGCGTTATATTATACCTTGATTTTCATACCTCTTTACTAAAAAATTAAGGAAATTTTGCTAATTGAAGAAACTGCTATAAACTTAAGTATGTACTATATTTCCCAGAAATATTAGGAGCCATTAACTATGGATACAGATATTATTGTTAGCATTACAGCAGATCGTCAACTAGAACTACCACCAATAATTAAACACCAGATTAAACCAGGGAATAGATATAAAGTTTCCATTGCAGAAGACTCAATAATATTCCAAAAAATTCAGCCACCCCAAGACTTAAATGATTGGTTTCGGCATATTGAAGAATTGGGACCAGACCCAAATCAGCCTTCTCTCCAGGAAATTAGTGAAATCGTAAAAGAAGTGCGACAGGAACTTAACGAAGTCAGAAGTTAGAAGTCAGAAGTCAGAAGTTGTTTTTGTAACGGGGATTTGAGCAACTCTCCAAAAACGTTTTGCCTTAAAAGACAGGGTTTTAGACCCAATTATTTTGATAAGTTTAATAAGAAATGAGAGTTGTTTTAGATGTCAATGTTTGGATTTCAGCTTGGCTCTGGGGTGGTGTTTAAAGAAGGCAGAAGGCAGAAGGCAGAAGGCAGAAGGTAGAGGGGCAAAGAAAGGTTCAAAGGGAGAAGGTTTTTTATCACTAATTATCCGGACATGATATTAGAAAATACTTTGAGAAAGGTAAAACTTCAGCCAAGAATACAGTTATTGGCAACAACAGTGGAAGCTCTAGTTTCCATAACACAACAGCGATCGCAATCTTGTCCAACAACTTTGGTTAATTCTCCCCTACTCCCCCGCTCCCCTACTCCCCTACTCCCCTACTCCCCCGCTCCCCTACTCCTGAAAAAGACTTTTTCAGCAAGCCCTACTTAACTTCTCCAACTTCGCCACTTCAACCCGAGTCTTCAATACAGAATCAGGATTCAAACTAATAGAATCAATCCCCAACTCCACCAACAACTTCGCAAACTCAGGATAATCGCTCGGCGCCTGACCACAAATACCAATCTTACGCCCGCACTCATGAGCAATAGTAATCGCAATCTGAATCATTCGCCTCACAGCATCATGGCGTTCGTCAAAAATATCTGCTACCAAAGCCGAATCTCGGTCTAAACCCAATACCAACTGAGTCAAATCATTCGATCCAATAGAAAATCCATCAAACACTTCAGCAAACTGTTCCATTAAAATCACATTACTCGGTAACTCACACATCACATAAACCTGCAAACCATTGCCACCCCTCTCCAAACCATACTTAGCCATCTCCTCTAAAACCTTCATTCCTTCTTGAGGTGTACGACAAAACGGAATCATCGGAATTACATTTGCCAATCCCATTATATCCCGCACTCGCTTCAGCGCCAGACATTCCAAACCAAAAGCTTCCCGATATTTAGGATGATAATAACGAGACGCACCCCGCCAACCAATCATCGGATTTTCTTCATCAGGTTCAAACTGTTTCCCTCCCAATAAATTAGCATATTCATTACTCTTAAAATCGCTCATCCGCACAATAACAGGTTTCGGATAAAAAGCAGCAGCGATCGTTCCCATCCCATAAGCTAGGCGATCAATAAAGAAATCTGCCTTATTTTCATATCCCATAGTCAACTCAGCAATTTTTGCCTTTTCCACCTCATCTTCCACTTCATCAAAGTTGAGCAATGCTAAAGGATGCACCCCAATCTGATTAGCAATTATAAACTCCAATCTAGCCAAACCCACACCATCAACAGGAAGTGCCGATAACCGAAAAGCCTCCTCTGGGTTGCCCACATTCATCAAAATCTGAGTACGAGTTTCTGGCAAATCATCCAATACTGTTTCCACAACCTCAAACGGGAGCAACCCATCATAAACTATCCCCACTTCTCCCTCAGCACAGTCAATAGTCACCGCCTGACTATTGTACAATAGTTTAGTAGCATTTTCGCAACCAACAATCGCCGGAATACCCATCTCCCGTGCAATAATTGCAGCATGACAGGTACGCCCACCTTGGTTAGTAACTATAGCGCTAGCCTTTTTCATAATGGGTTCCCAGTCGGGGTCAGTTTTGTTAGTTACTAATACCTCCCCTGGTTGAAATTCATAAATGTTATCCGTATCCAGAATTACACGTACTTTACCTTCACCGATCGCCTGACCCACAGAACGACCTGTTAACAAGACTTTCCCTTTCTCCTGCAACTGATAACTACGCAAAATATTATCAGATTTTTGAGATTGCACCGTTTCTGGTCGTGCCTGAACTATATATAAACTCTCAGTGATACCATCTTTTGCCCACTCAATATCCATCGGCGTGTAACTACCGCGCACTTGGGAATAATGGTCTTCAATAGTTACCGCCCAATGAGCAAGTTGCAGAATTTCATCATCACTCAGAGCAAACTGTTGTTGCTGTCGCTCTGGTACGGGTACGTTTTTAATCGAATTACCGCCATCATAAACCATTTTCAGAGCTTTAGTGCCCAGGCGTTTGTTGATAATAGTACGGAAACCTTCCCGGAGCGTAGGTTTAAAGACTAGATATTCATCGGGGTTAACTGCACCTTGTACCACATTTTCCCCTAAACCATAAGCTGCTGTAATTAGGGCAGCATTTTTGAATCCAGTTTCAGTATCTATGGAAAACATGACACCGGAGGTAGCAAGGTCGGAGCGCACCATTTTTTGAATGCCAACTGAGAGAGCAACATTGAAGTGGTCGAAACCTTTGAGAGTGCGGTAAGAGATAGCGCGGTCAGTGAATACTGATGCGAAACACTTATGAGCCGCTTTGAGTACACTTTTGACCCCGTGAATATGGAGGTAAGTTTCCTGTTGTCCGGCAAAACTGGCATCTGGCAAATCTTCTGCGGTAGCACTGGAACGCACGGCAACATCTGTATCTTGACCGTAGAGATAACAAAGGGTTTCATAGCTGAGGGCGATCGCTTTTTCGAGTTCTGCTGAAAAGGGTGTATTCATTATCAATGCTCGTGCTTTTTTCCCCCGTTGTTGCAAATTTTTCATATCTTCAACATCAAGGTCAGCAAATAGTTGGCGCAGTTTAGCTTCTAAACCAGCAGATTTAATGAAGTAACGATAGGCGTAAGCAGTGGTAGCGAAACCATTAGGAATATTGATGTTTTTGGGGGTAAGTTGTTGCATCATTTCTCCTAAAGATGCGTTTTTACCTCCTACTAAAGGAATGTCATTAATACTAACTTCATCAAACCACAATACTAAGCTTTTCTCTTTAGCAGTAAAAGTCTTGTTTTTAATTGTTAATGTTTTTAGCATTGCTTTTATTTCTCCTAAAATCAAGCTGTTTCATAGCGCTACGGTACAGCTTGGATACAATTTTTGTCACAAATTTATACTCAAGGCAAATCATTATATTTTTCCCTTGAAAAAGTTATTTTTGTTAACGTTCGACAACCTATATCACATCGATCGCTAACAATTCTTTCTTGATTTATAGTTGTATATTATCCATCTATCTTATTAGAGAAATTTTGTTAAAAAACTTTTTCTCTATATTTATATATTAATTAAACTCTATGTAACTGACAACTTTTCTGAGGTATGCACCTTAGTTACCAAAAGTAAAAAATTGTTGATAGGAGTAGTGTAGAGGTACTTATTACAAAAGATTAAGTGCTTTAATAATTCTATAGAGGGGCTTTAACTACGACTCATCTGAGGTAGACATATTACTGAGAGAGATAATTAAGCTTAAATAGAAATCAAATAACGATTGTTAATCCCTTTTTTTTAATCCCAACTATAGTTAAGTTAATATATAGTAGAAGGAAGAAGGAAAAATATTGCTTTGTCTGAGTTTTAAGCTGTCGATCTGTTCTCACCTTTCCTTCGACTGCTATATTAGGTTTGTTTGGCGTTTTTACTTACATAAAAGGTATTAAATAACCAGTATATATCTGTAAAAATCTTGATTTTAATCTCAAAAATATAGCAACCGTCAGGTTAGTTAGAACAATTAGTGCGAGCATCTTGCTCGCGTTATAAATCATCATAATTACATCATCTTCGGATAATTATAGCAACTGCCAAGGCAGTTAGGAAAAAGGAAAAATATAAAATGATTAGACCATCTCATAGAGACGATATAACAGTCGCACTTGCTCCGCTAACGCTATGTTTCTCCTTTATTTCTTATATTACGTCCGGATAATTAGTGATGAAAAAACTTATCCTCTTGCTTCAACAGTAAATCTTTCTATTTTCCCCTCCAGGGAGGGGTTAGGGGTGGGTACCCTACTCCCCTCCTCCCCATAAGGAAACGGCGACATGGTAACACCCTATCTCCGTGTCTCCGTGTCTCCCCCTCTCCGTGTCCTCAAGAACCCCCTACTTCCCTACTCCTGGATAACTTCTTCAAAAATTTAATTAGCCGCCGCCTCTGCTACAGTCGTAATTACTTCCTGGAATATAACCTCATCTTTACGAGGATCAGCATGAGCAACCTTCACCTCTAGGCGATCGCCCACATTCACAGACCGACCAAACCGCATTGCCAACTCTAACCCCAACTCTTCCAATAACACCAACCCTAAATTAATTTCTTCTTTCAACCACCGAATTATCAACGCTTGCCAAACCTCATCAGAATTACGTCGCAAATATTCCAATCCCCAGTAACGGTTAGTACACCTTTCCACACTAGAAGCTTCCTTGACAGCAGGAACTAAACTCATTACTATTTCTTGCATCTGGTCTCGAGTAAAAGGTAACTCCTCTCCTCGTAAATGAGCTTTAATTTGAAAGTGAGCCAATAGATCGCTATAACGCCGAATCGGAGAAGTAACCTGAACGTAAGTTTCTAAGGCCAAACTAGCATGACGAGCTGGTATAATCCCCATTTCACTTTTAGGCATACATCTACGCATCGCACAAGACCGAACTGGCCCAGCAGGCAATAATATTAGTTCAGCCTCTGGTGGAAGTTCTGGTTGGGGTTGACTGCGATAGGGAAGCGGAATATCATGTTTTTGACCATATTTTGCCCCAACCTCTCCTGCCAAAATCATCATCTCTGCCACTAGCTGCCTTGATGGTGAGTCGTCTAATACCTCTACTTTCACTTCCTCACCTTCAACTTTAATCACTGACTCTGGCATATAGATACTAATAGAACCTTGTGACTGTCGCCACTGAAATCTTTGTTTAGCCCACTGGTTGAGGGCATGAATTTCTGGCTCTAGCTTAATCTTTAACTGTAACATCTCATCTACATCATCATAAGTCAGACGGTAGGTTGGTTTGATTAAGCTAGCGTGAATACTGTATTCTACAACTCCCCCACTTTCATCTAAAATAATCCCAAAACTCAAGGCGCTGCAAATTTTTCCCTGAATCAGACTCATTGGCCCTGTAGCCAACTCTGACGGGAACATCGGAATCATACCTGTGGGTAAATATAATGTAGTAGTCCTTCGCCTTGCGTCTAGGTCTAACTCATCACCAGGAGTAAGTAAACGAGTTGGATCAGCAATATGTACCCATATCTTTTGTCGATCTTCTTCTAAAAATTCGATACTGAGGCCATCATCTATTTCTTTAGTGCTTTCATCGTCTATGGTATAGACTTTTAGATGAGTCAAATCCAAACGGTTTGTGTCTGGATCTGGCTGAGGAGATTTCAGGCAGCTTTGAGCCACTTCTAGTACCTTGGTAGAAAAATGTTTTGGAATCTGACTACGTCGCAAAAATAAATTTTCATGTTCGCTCCATATACCTAGATCCATTAATAGTTTAAACGCTGCTTCTGGAGTTTCTGGTAATTCTAACATGGCCAAGCTATCCATCGCTTGGGCCCGATGAGAAGCTTCTTCTCCATAAGTCGCCAATTTTTCTATTACATCTAGGCGGTTATAATCACTTGGTTGCCACTCTACTTCTTCTCCTGCTAGTCGGTTACGCACCCGGAGTAAAAAGTTTTCTAGTTCTTGTTTTTTTTGCTTTTGGACTTCCTGCTGATGCTTGATTTCTCCTACTTGAGCTACAGGTCGGGGTTCGTAGCGATCGCCTTTTTGCTTAAAGTAGAGTTTATCGTCTGATAATAATATATACGCTGCGTAACATTGGGCTGGTGTTTGTTCTGAAAATAGCAGTAAGGCCATTTCTTCTGGATTTACTGTTTCTGATTCTTCTACCAGTAGTTCCCATGCTAATTCTATACTTGAAGGGTCTATATAAGTTTCTACTTCCTGAAGAAATTTGGGAATTTCTGATGATTTGTAACCTTCTCCTGCTACTTCATAACTGATTTGCTTTGGAGGTATGCTGTGAGATTGACCATTTTCTTCCACCACGACCCAGTTTTTTTTACCATCTGGACGTTCTGTTATGGCTAGTCGCCGTTCTCCATGCAATCTAAATTCAATTAATTTTCCCTTCTCCACATTTATATATCCCGATAAATTTTCAACTGCCTTTGACTAGGTTGTGGTATTTTCTAGTTTGAGATTTTTTGACTTTGGCTTTTGTAAGCATTCAGCCATCAGCTATTAGCTATCAGCCTCAAATTTTGTGCAAATAATTAGGCATCTGGCAAAGGTCGCATTCCGAAACGTCCAAGCTTGGGTTGCTCATCCTCTTTGCGCAAAGCTGACCGCTGACCGCTGAACTGCTGTTTGCGCAGCATTCCGTCAGGAAATGCTTTTTAACTTTTTCAGATTTTCCCAAAATCTCAAATCTCAAACACTTTATCTTCAAGTTTCCCGATTAACGTAGGGTAATAAAGCTACTAATCTAGCTCTTTTGATACTTTTCGTTAAATCTCTCTGCTGTTTTGAAGTTAAACCAGTTATTCTTCTTGGCAAAATTTTACCTCTTTCTGTAATATATTTCTTGAGTAGTTCCACATCTTTATAGTCGATTGGATCTCCTGGTTTAATTGGTGATACTCTTTTGCGGAAGTAATTCGCCATTTCTAATTATTTGTTAGTTATTTTTGTTTAAGTTTTACCGAATAATTAATAATTAATAATTCAATAATTCACGCTTTGAAGCCGACCCTTATTAAGGGAAAAAAAGAAATAATATTTCCTTATATTCAATTCCGTAACGGTTAAAACCCCAAGTAATTATCAATTATCCATTATCAATTATCCATTAATGAACTATTTACTTAGTTAAACTAAGCCAGGTAAGTTACCCTACCCGACTCGTCTTCAGAACCGGACGTGAGACTTTCACCTCATCACGGCTCCTCTCTTAGCCGTCCCTTTTTCATGGGTACATCCCTGCCTTAATATCAGCATATCTTCAACCCATAAATAACCTTCAGGCAAGTCCTGTAACTTTGGTTTTTGATATGTCTTTTTATCTAAGGCAGTTTTAGTATCGTGGCAATGTCGGTGCAACAGTTGTTTATTTTTATATGTGTTGTCACCACCTTCAGACCTTGGTTTGATATGGTCAACTTCAATTAGGTCATTTGGTCTAAAGGTTAGTCCACAAGATGCGCATTTATTCTTTTGCTGTTTTAACAGCGTTGTGACTTCTTTCCTTACGCCTGGGCGTTTACCGATTCTACTACTCCAATAAGTCCAGTCATTGTCATAGGGTGACTTATTACCTTTTACTTTGATGTGCCTAACTATAGGTACATCTGAGTGTAGGTTTAGTATATATTCGCCATCACTAAGTACCCAGTTCTTGGTTCCTTTAACATTGTGGAAATACTTTTTCTTCACCCATTTTGCCGACTTCTTTGGATGCCTTCTATTTGTCCATCTCCATAATCTTTTCCAAAGAAGATTATCCAGTTTGTTAAATACTTCCTTGCTGACTACGGAGGAAAAGTAGTTAGCCCATCCCCTGATTACCGGATTTAGTTTGGCTATTAATGCTTTTACAGGGGCAGTTTTGTGATAGTCACATATATCTGCCAGTTTCCGATAATGAGTTTGAATACTCTTGGAGGATGGTTTAATCAGCGTTTTAAATTCTTGTTTGGTTGACTTTACCTTCCATTGCCTGATTGTAAATCCTAGAAAATCAAATCCGGGTTTATTCCCTTCATATTCCTCTAAGGTGTGAGCAATTCTGGTTTTTTCTGGTTTTAGTTCTAATCCTAAGAGGTTTAACCATTCCTGTATTATGGTCTTTGCTTGCAACACTACTTTGATGTTTTCATGTAAGATTACAAAATCATCAGCATAGCGTATTATGTTGAGACTTTTTACCTTGTTTTGCCAGCTTTTTTGATGACCTTTTTCATTTTTGAGGTCTATAGTTTTGGCAAATTGGTTTAGTCGCTCTTCCATACCATGTAAGGCAATGTTTGCTAGTAGAGGCGATATTACCCCTCCCTGTGGCGTACCTTCCACAGATTCTAGGAATTGATTGTTGTCCAGCACTCCAGACTTTAACCATTGTTTGATTAATTGTCTGTAAGGGGATTTTCCAATTTTTCCTAATAGCTTATTATGGTTAATTCGGTCAAAACATTTGGATATGTCAGCATCAAGAACATATTTAGGTTTATGTTTGATGCTATCAAAGATGGCTTCTATGGCATCATGTGTTGACCGTCCTGGCCTAAAACCGTAACTGTTAGGTTCAAAGCGTGCCTCCCACTCTGGTTCCATACCTAGCTTCACCAAGGCTTGTAACGCTCTGTCATACATCGTGGGGATGCCTAACGGGCGTTTTTCATCTTTACCTGGTTTTGGTATCCAGACTCTGCGGGTCGGGCTTGCCTTGAGGTGGTGTGATGAGAGTAGGTTCACCAAGTTGAATCGTTGCATTGGTGATAGATTTTTAATACCATCTACACCCGCAGTTTTCTTTCCCTGGTTATCCTGTGTCACGCGCCTAACAGCTAGCAACCTAGCGTAATAACTTTTTAAAAGAAGTTTTTGGTATCTGTGCATCTTGCGGAGTTCGCCACGGCTGGATGCTTTGTAAATCAATTTTTGTAATCGGAACACAGATTTCTCTACCTTCTTCCAATTTATATCCTTCCATTTCTGGACCGGATTAATTGAAACTTGTGAGGGTATATCCTCTGTATACCATGCTACGCTTAAAAGTGGTTTAGGATTACCTAACTTTCTTTTTAGTGTCTGAGCTTTATTCATTACTATTCATTGCCTTACATTACGTCTAACAGTGAGGTACGTCTGCAAATTAATGCTTCTTACCCAATCCTACTCTCCCTTTGACCTGCAACATGAGTGCAGATTGACCTTGAATGGCTTCCTAAGTTCTCGACCTATATTCTTAGGTGTCAAAGAGAGGTTTCCTCGTTCCCTTATTCCTTTATTACGACTGATTTAGTGAGGTAAATTCCCCCGGAGGGTTCGATATGGTTGTTGATAACTACAAACAGAAATAGATATCCATTGACCCCCTGACTTTCGTCCTACAATCCATAGCTACCTTCGGAATGGTCGTATTTAACGAGAGTTTAATTACTTCCTGTTCGTCCACCTGTCAGCCTTTGCTCGCGGTATCGTTCCTCGGTAACTGGTATTTTCCCGCTTTTAGACCAGCTTCGGAGATTGATGTTCAGTCTCTACTCCGTGGCCTATGCTGTCAACCCAACAACAGGGCAGATGGAATTTCACCACCAAGGTATATAAGAGTTTTCACAGGTCGTTAACGAAGTTATCCCGTAGGGAAAGTTATTAGCTTCATGTCGTGACCTGGAAGGCTAGATATATCTGCTTCCCAGCAGTCTTGACTAGCCAACGAGTCGCACCTATTTTTAATACTCACTGAATTTTTACTTAATTTCTTTGTGAACTGTATGTTTATTACAGTGAGTACAGAATTTCTTCAATTCTAATCTTGAAGTTGTATTCCTACGGTTTTTAGTTGTTGTATACCTAGACACACCTTGTGAACGTTTATTAGAATTCGTTCTACATTCTGTGCATTCTAGTGTAATCACTATTCTGACTCCTTTGGCCATTTTTCAGTTTCCATGAATGCTAGACACAAATTATTATCATCTCATATAACGTTTGGCTTCGTCAACTAGCCACCTTACCTTAATATCTAGGGAGTAACCACGCATTGTCCCTACTACTATTGTCTGAGCTATTCTGTCATGGAAAGCTTGTTGATATCTTTCAATATCTACTAAAGCTACTGTAAAGTCCAAAAATAAAGGAATTATTAGTAATAAGACAGCAGCATTTCCTGATGTTAAATTACTAATCCCTAACATGGCCAATGCCCCCGATAACGCTAAAATTCCTTCTCGCTTTGATAGTTCTAGGATACCTGGATTTCTTTGGTATCTAGTATCTAAAACTTTCATATCTAGAGCATAGTGTCCTATGCTCTGACCATGGTTTTTATGGACTACTAACACTCGTGTTATTATCCAAAGTACCATAAAAAATAAAATAAACGTGAACCAATTATTGCTAATTATGGCGCTCAAAAACCAAACTACTACAGCATCTATACTGAATGCTGCTACACGACGGGATAGAGGTGCTTTTGGCAATTGGGGTATAATATTGTTACTCATAAGATAGACCTTAATTATTTTTTGGTCTGGTTAGGAAAATATGTAACTGTTTTATTGGCTTTTGTTACTGTTCTATAATTTTATCATGTTTTTTATTTGTCAATTTTTGCTGGTTTTCCAGATAGAAGCTAATATACATAAATTATTACTGGTAGCCATACATAGGACTAATCCAATCTGATTGGCTAAGTTAATAAGTAGTTATTAAATTGAATATGAAATTTAATCTAATTTAATTAAAATATTTATTCTGGTCAATAATCAGTATAATTAATCCATAAATGTTCAAGCTTTGCTTTTAACTTTTAATTTTAATTTTTACCAAAAAAAAGCAATTGTCTTCTGCTTCGTACAACTACTTTGACAGTTAGTATCTTACACAATAACTCAAGCGATCGCCGACATGGAAAGCAAAGTATGAAAAACGGAAAAAGCCGAGCTTCTCTGCATTTTTCAGATATACTTTCCCTCTTTTGTATATTTCATATAGCAATCCTAAATGATTTGTGAAATTTTTTATAATAGTTAAGATTGACGAAAAACCTTAAAAATTCTGAATCCTGACTCCTGACTACCACAGAAATATTACAATTTAAATAGGATTGCTATATAACATATACTACCAAAAAGCTCATGGAACTGTAGTCAAACAAAAATAATATCGTCATCAAAAAACTCATAGTTAATGCTAATATTGTTTTATCTAAAAAAACATAACTAAGCTAGTACAAAATATCTTTAATTTCCGATCGATGAAAGTCAACTTTAATATTGTTCGTCAGCATCAAAATACTACTCCTAGAGTTCAAACTTATACCTTAGAAGTTGAACCAGGCAATACAATTTTAGAATGCCTTAACCGAATTAAATGGGAGCAAGATGGTAGTTTAGCTTTTCGTAAAAATTGCCGTAATACTATCTGCGGTAGTTGTGGAATGAAAATTAATGGTCGTTCAGCTTTGGCCTGTAAAGAAAATATTAGAAATGAAGTAGATAGACTACAAAAAATAGCAAATAATAGTAACAATAATTCTGCTAATACTACTGCAAAATCTATTCCAGAAATAACTATTGCTCCTATGGGCAATATGCCAGTAATTAAAGATTTAGTAGTAGATATGAACAGTTTTTGGCAAAACCTAGAAGCAGTTGAACCTTATATCAGCACAAAAGCACGACAAATTCCAGAACGAGAATTTTTACAGACTCCCACTGAACGGGATAAACTAAATCAAACAGGTAATTGTATTCTTTGTGGAGCCTGTTATTCTGAATGTAATGCTCGTGAAGTTAATCCAGATTTTGTTGGACCACACGCTTTGGCCAAAGCTTATAGAATGGTCGGTGATTCTCGTGACAGTCAAATAGAGAAAAGATTAGAAGAATATAATCTTGACACAGCAGGAGTCTGGGGTTGTACCCGTTGTTACTATTGTAATTCTGTTTGTCCAATGGAAGTAGCGCCTATGGATCAAATAGGTAAAATTAAACAAGAAATTCTTGATCGTAAAGAGAAACAAGCTAGTCGTTCTATTCGCCATCGAAAAGTATTAATTGATTTGGTTAAAGATGGGGGTTGGATTGATGAACGAAAATTTGGTATTCAGGTAGTGGGTAACTATTTTAGAGATATTCAAGGATTATTGAGTTTAGGCCCATTAGGATTAAGAATGTTGGCAAAAGGTAAGTTTCCTTTGACTTTTGAACCTTCTGAGGGGACGGAAATTGTGCGATCGCTGATTGAATCAGTAAAAAAATTGGACAATACATCTACTGAGATAATTCAGTAATTTTATCTGTAATAGACATCTCCAATAATGAAAAATAAAATCAATTATTATCCATAAATTATCAATTATTTTTCCCTGTTCCCTGTTCCCTGTTCCCTGTTTCCTGTTCCCTGTTCTCTCTTTTCTGGAAATGTCTAATAAAAAATATTAAAAGCTAATAGAATTCTATCAATATCATGTCTGAAAATTTGACTTCTCAATCTACATCAGAATCTACTAAAAAAGTTGAAACTACTAAGTCTAATGAACCTGCTTTTGGTTGGAATACTTACGCAGAAAAAATTAATGGTAGGTTTGCTATGGTAGGATTTTTCATTTTGTTATTACTGGAGTTATTTACTCATCAAGATTTTTTTTCTTGGTTAGGTTTGCGCTAAAAAAATCAAGCTTAATTAATGTTAATCGCTAAATTTTTAATTACATTTGGCTACTAGCTATAAGTTATGTTTTGTAGAAAAATTAAGTTTTATTTATTGAAAAGTAAAAGGGGAATTATACACCAAGGAAAATTAAAATTTATTAATAAAATTGGCTATAACATAACCTTAGCTCTTGCTTAAATATGTTCAAAAGCTGATTGCTGTTTGCGCAGCATGACCTAGGAAATACTAATAGCTGAATGCTTACGTTCATTAATTGATAATGGATAATGGATAATGGATAATTACCTCTAGTTAAAACCGAGAGGATTGAATATAAGGAAATATTATTTCTTTTTTCCCCTTAAAAGGGGAGGCTTTAAACCATAATTATTTAATTATTAATTATTAATTATTAATTATTAATTATTCGGTAAAAGTTAATGACTAATCTTGAAAATTGCATTTAGATATTAGCGATTAACCATTAACTTTCTTCAATTATAAATCTGATGTCTGACCTGATTCAATTACTTGGAGATTATACTGACCTCTACCTGTTTTATCATAGGAGTTAACTATTACACGATATGTACCTGTAACAGTTAGAGTAATTGTTAGCTGAGAATTTGTATTTTTCTGACTAACATCATCATGTTCTCCGAGTAATTCACCAGTAGGACTAAATACTGCTAAATAAGTATCAAAGTCAGGACTTTCTAAAATTACAGTTACTACTTGACCTGTTGTTCCTTCAAAAGTATGTTCATCATAAAGACTTTCATCAGATGGAAGTACTAAGTCTTCATCGCTAAGTGTTCCTTCTTGCTGTAGTATTTCTTTTCCAACTTCTTGTTCTTGGGCAGAAGGGGTAGTTTCTTCTGGAGTAGGGGTAGTTTCTTCTGGAGTAGGAGTAGTTTCTTCTGGAGTAGGAGTAGTTTCTTCTGGAGTAGGAGTAGTTTCTTCTGGAGTAGGGGTAGTTTCTTCTGGAGTAGGAGTAATTTCTTCTGGAGTAGGAGTAATTTCTTCTGGAGTAGGAGTAATTTCTTCTGGAGTAGGAGTAATTTCTTCTGGAGTAGGAGTAATTTCTTCTGGAGTAGGGGTATCCTGAGCTAAAATTTCATTAGCATAGCTAGAATTGACAACCAGCAGATGAAATAGAAGCATAGGAAAAAGTAAAGTTTTTCCCATAATACTTAGTAGACTAAAAGGAGCGATCGCCCAAAATCTTGCTTGACGCATTAATCACCTCAAATAAATATAATACTTAAATTTTCCAACTTGATTAGGCAAAGGTTCTCCCGTTATAATCTTCGATTTAACGGGAGAGGAATTGCCGACAGTAAATTAAAAGGATGCCGATTGCTGTTCAAATATAGCAATAAAGAGTAGTATAAAATTATGATAATTACTTAAAACGAGGTGGGTATCATCTTGTCTGCTTGTGGAGGCTATGAGATTAATCAGCCTGTGTTTCGCTTTGCGAAATGTAACGCGCAGCGTTGCGCCAGCAAAACAAGAAACTTCTTTGTTTGAGAAGCTCCCATTATAATCTCCGATTTGACGGGAGAGAACTTCACCTAGCCTACTAGCATAGTGGGAAATAAGCTAATACGCATTTAAAATGGGTATTAGCAAGTCAGAAGTCAGAAATTAGAAGTCAGAAGTAATAGGAGTTTTCCCTTGAATGAGGCATATAACAATAAATTGTTTAAACGCACAACAGCTCGATCGCGAATAATTATTAATTTAAACAATTAAAAGTGGATTTTAGTTAGTAATAATTTTAGTATTTCATATTATTTTAGTTTCAACCCTAGATATCGAGTTAATTTTTTGTAATTGCAAATAATAGTTTACTATGTAGACGACTTTTAAAGTCAAAAATTTTCCATTCTGCTTCGTCTATCTTTACTTGTCAAAATTTTTTTAATTTTCATACCCCTATTAATAAATCAGTAGATAAAATTTCAGACAATTTATCTCTTGTAATTTATCCGTTCGCGCTCAAAGAAAGGTCTAATTCTAGGTGAAACAGACTCAATTTTCAACTGATACTCTCCAGACTCTCCTGCTTCATAAGAATTTGCTAATAACTTGTAAGTTCCATCTTCTGGTAAAGTAATCACAATTCTGGCATTTTTCTCTCCACCGCTATCATCATCTTGAGCTAATTCTTGACCATTTGAACTCAATAAAATTAAGTAAGAATCTATTTTATTGCTGCTCATATCAATAGAAATCTTTTGACCTGCTAAACCCTCAAAAGCGTAAAGGTCATAATAACTATTATCTACAGGTAACACATTAGATTCACTATCCAAATTACCCTTTATTTCTATTAAACCATTAAGGTCTAATTTTTCAGCCTGGCGCTCATCAAACATTGTCGCTTGCTGTTGAGCTACTAAAGGCGCTCTTCCTTCTCGAACCGCTCTTAGAAACTCTGGGACTCTATCTATAGATATGGCAAAACCAATGCCAATATTACCCCCCAATTGACCACGAGTAAATATAGCAGTATTCACACCAATAAGTTCACCAGAACTATTCAATAGTGGCCCGCCAGAATTTCCAGGGTTAATAGCTGCATCTGTTTGGATCAATCCTCTTTCTCGGTCTATACGACTAACTATTCCTACAGTAAGAGTACCTTGAAATCTGCCAAAAGGATTTCCGATGGCAAAAGCTCGCTGACCTACTTTTGTCGAACCTGGACGAGCTATTCTAATGGTGGGCAGGTTTCTTTCTCCTCGAATTTTGAGAACTGCTAAGTCTAAATCTTCTTCACCAAAACCTATGACATCTGCCGTAACTTTTTTACCATTTGCTAAAGTAATTTTAACCACACCGCCTTGAGATACAACATGGGCATTTGTTAATACCATTCCGTCGGGACTGATAATGGCACCACTACCATTAGTTTTATCTGTATCTATAGAAACTACTGCTTGACTAGCTTGTTCATAAACACGAATATTAGTTTTTTCTTCTAGACTTAGAGAAAGTAGTGTTTCTTTTTGGTTTTTATTCAGGGTTCTGGGAATTGTATCTACTTTTATTTGAGCCTTAACTGGAGGAAAATTAGCTAAATTTACACCAACTGCTACTGTTACTATAAGTATTCTTAATGTGGTTTTTTGCAAAAATTTGGCATTCATTTGTTGCTTGTCACGTCTAGTTGATATTTAATATTATTACGCAGTAATTTTTTGAAAAAAGAGTTATATAGCAGAAGAAAGAAGGAAGAAGGAAGAAGGAAGAAGGAAAAGTACTATACCAATTCCCAAAAATAATGCTATACTTCATGAAGACTTCAGTTATTAAGTAATAATAATGCTTCAGTAATGTTTGTAACGATTATTGGTGTTAAACCAAGATATCTTATGTCTTTTAACTCTACTCCCTACTCCCTACTCCCTACTCTCATCATACTTTATGGAGCAAACCCTAAGTATCATTTCTGAGGTAAAATACCTCTTTTTTTTTCTTCTTTGCTAAATAACTAGGGCTTGCTGATTAAATCTAAAAACATTGACATATAAAGACTTTAGCCTTTTTGGGGTTGAATTGCAGTGCGCCTGTTTCAGCTCTTCACGCTCAAAAAGTTAGTATTTTAGGCGCATAGTTGGGCAGAACAATCTTGGGACAATTATTACTCCTACCCTCCTCGCTCATTCCCCGTTTTTCCTGTCTTCCCCTCCTGGGAGCAGGGCTGTTTTAAAGTATTTAGGACTTACGCAGATACGCTATATATAGCGCTCAAAACTGTTGTCCAATAGTACTTGCACTCTATAAATAGTGCCTTTGCGTAAGTCCTGGTCTTGTAGATTGAAGGATGAGCGGGAGAACGGGAGTAATGGGGATAGTGGAACAGTGAAATTTGCCAAAATTTGCCGATTTTGAGCGCCAATAAGCGTCTTTAAACTCTGAGAGAATATTTGGTTCAACGCCGCTTAAAAGCCTCCATCCCCGTGTCTCCATTTCTCCGCGTCCCCGTGTCTATCGAGAATGAAACAGCCCTGCCATCCTA
>NZ_JAAHHG010000168.1 GCF_010692555.1 Okeania sp. SIO3B5
CAAAGGCAATAAATTAACTTCAGAAATAGGCAAGCAGATAGAGGCCAAGTATCAGGAAATTTCTGAAAAGTTACGCCCCACAACCAAGGGGGCAAAATTTATCAAGCTTTGTAACTCCCGAACTGTGGCAGTTGCGCTGCGCTGGCTATACCGAGATTTGAGAAGGAGTTGTCTATGATAGCTGATGTAACTAACTACCTAAGAAGCTTAGGTTATACCGACTCTGAGGTAGTTTTCTTCAGAGCTATCAAATCAAAGCATAAAGCTAAAAATTTAAGCTATCAGAAATCAAACAATGATTTCGTTGCACTAGAAAATTTATGCGATGCACTAAAAAAATTAAATGAACAAGGCTACGGCATTTATGCAGTAGTTAATGGCGGGGGCAACACAGATTGCGAAGTTGAACAATGTCGGGCAATTTTTTACGAACACGACAACTTACCCAAGGATGAACAACAACAACTCTGGGAGAAACTAAATTTACCTGAGCCAACTTTTCAAGTTGATACAGGAGGTAGGTCTATTCACAGCTATTGGGTGTTTGACAATCCTTTGCCTGTAGAAGATTGGAAAATTTTGCAGTCGGACTTATTAGATTATAGCGATGTTGACCGATCAATAAGTAATCCTGCCAGATTAATGCGCGTACCTGGATTTACCCATCAGAAGTCAGGCACTAGGGCTAAAATCATTAGTAAATCTGGCAAGCTTTACAGTTACGATTGCCTGAGAAAAATCATTCCTATGCGAACACAGTCAAGCGATCGCTCTCCAGCAGGAATTCTTTTTCCTATTGTTCTTTACACATATTATAGAAACCCCTTGGCTTTATGGCTGTATTGTCGGTTTTACGACCGCCAGGGCAGCGGGAGGGCTGTTATTGATTTAGCTGAATGTGCGCAGGAGCTACAAATTAGTGTCAGTACTTTGAGGAAATGGCTCTGCTGGGAGCCTCGGTTGTGGCGAAGTTGGAAAACTCGAAAAGGGATTGCAACTATCTATTATGTTTCAGCTCACAACAAAGCCGCCAAAATAGGGAAAAAATTTGACGGAGGCGTTGCTGAGATTGAAGATATTAGTGACATAGCCAATCATCGCTTACCTATGCTCGCCACTGAAATTGAGTTACAGGAGATTCAGAAAAAATCTAGATATGCTGCTCATGAACAAGCGGTTGAGAGAGCAGAAATTAAATATTTATTAGATAGAACAAAAACTAAAGACCGAAAAAAACTTGACAGGCTAGTGCCAAAAACCTTGGACCCAAATGACTTAGTGAACCTCCCTGCGAAAAACCTGGCGCGGGTACTTTGGAAAGCTGGAGTCAACTTGGGGGTTTCTGAAGGTTTTTTAGCTTACGGAGCCAGTCAAGAAAGGGTCGCTGCCAGTCGGTGGTTGTCAGTCCGGCAAGTGCAGCGACATTTATCGAATGAGTATAGATCTTCTGAAAGTCCAGTAAGGAACTTTCGGAACATCTATCCTATTTTTGGGGTGCAAATTAATCAAAGGCTGAACAGACATCGAGGTGAATGCCTGGATAGAGCTGAGAGGAGGGAACTTGGTTTTGATTGGGATAGTTTTGAATTGATGGCTTTAGGTATAGCTTGGAAAAATAAAGAAGGCCGTTGGTTTGAGCGTAAATGTAAAATTTATGAACAAACCGTTGTTTTAAGAAAGGCCCGATTTAGGCGATCGCGAGTCAGGATTGATAAGTAATTATTATCGTTTGAAAAATTCGAGCCGGAATTTTTTCTAGATAAGATTTCCTTATGAGTTGGTTTAAATTAGAAATAATTTTGGTTTCTGATTAATTAATTTGAATTGAAAAAAAGATTTTAGTTTCTGATTTAGATATTTATTTAATTTGAATTAATTAATTTAGTAAAGTAAACGAAGATAGATTCAAAAAATGGACAAGTTTATCTTTGCTGACTTAAATATTTTAGGTGGAAGCTAGTCTGCCAGTAATTTTGAATGAAATTTAAGTAAAAATATGCAATCTGTTATACCTTCAAATATAATATTAGACAACTTATTAAAAAATTGGCTGCTAGAAGATATTGGCAGGGGCGATCGCACTACTGCAGGGTTATTTTCAGTAGACCAAGTAATTCCAGGCACAGGTTATTGGTTGGTCAAGGAGTCAGGAGTTATTGCCGGGTTGCCAATTGCAGCTAGAGTATTTCAACTTTTGGATGAAAAGGTCAACTTTGTACCTACTGTGACAGACGGGGAATGGTGCGAGTCGGGTACTGTAATAGCTAAATTAGATGGGCCTTTAGATAGTTTATTGACTGGGGAAAGAGTGGCCTTAAATCTGGGGATGCGTTTGAGTGGGATAGCGACTATGACTCGTAAATATGCAGATAAAATTGCCGATCTGTCGGTGCAACTGGTTGATACTCGCAAGACGACTCCAGGACTGAGAATATTAGAAAAATATGCTACTCAAGTTGGTGGGGCGAAAAATCATCGGATGGGTTTGGATGATGCGGTGATGATTAAGGATAATCATATTGCTGTTGCTGGGGGTATTGGAGAAGCGATCGCTAAGGTCAGAGAAACAATACCTTATCCTTTAACTATTGAAGTGGAGACAGAAACATTGGCAGAAGTAGAAACTGCTTTGGAGTATCAGGCAGATATTATTATGCTGGATAATATGTCTGTTGAACTAATGCAGCAAGCAGTTAAAATGATTAGGCAAAATAATAGTCGTATTAAAATTGAAGCTTCTGGAAATATTACTTTAGAAACTATTAGAAATGTGGCTGAAACAGGAGTAGATTATGTTTCTACTAGCGCTCCTATTACTAGGTCAACTTGGTTGGATTTAAGCATGAAAATAGAAAATAATATTAGAAATATAGCAAGAGGAGAAAGATGTTTGGAATAGAGAATATTCAATAATTAATAATTAATAATTAATAATTAATAATTAATAATTAGGGTTTGCGCTCACTCAGGCTATAGAGAGAATTTTGAGAAAAGTTGGTATTGCCTTAGAAATATAAGAATTATTTGCATAAGAATATGTAGTGTTAGCCCAAAAGTCAAAGAAGGCAACACCGATACTATTACTATTAATATAGAGATATAGAGAAAAATCCAGTTGAGCCTAAAAATCAGACTCATCGCTAACCAAAACCTTTAGGTTTATTTTCCTCTGGCTGTATATCTGGGAAAGACTTGCGAATTATTTGAATATCAGGCTCTACCTCAATCCACAGGCGAGCACCACCAGCTTGACTCTTGTTAGGTTTATGAGGACGATACACTATTTTGCAGTTTCCCAGAATTTCTGCTTCGTGACAACGATAATTTCTGTTTCCCTGTTTTACAGATATCGCTGGCAAAGATGTGCCGTTGTCTCGGTTATAGTCAATTTCTTTGCGCAGCACATGAATAAAAGTATTGCCTGTACGAAATCCTTTATTCCAAGTTCCTTGAGGGCCTCGACGACCTGGAGTAATTTCTGGCATTCCTCGACTATTCAAAGGAATTATCCAGAATCGTTTGACTTTTTTGGCTCCTTTGAGACGACCTTGCCTGAGAAGTAACCTGAGTCTGGCGGTAGAAATATTGAGAAGAAAAGCTGCTTCTGTTGTACCTACTGTATCTTTCATAAACTATTCCGGAATATATAAATTTATAAGCTGAATAACTCTGGATGATTAAACCACAAAAAACTTAGTTTGGCAATAATTTTTGATTTTCCAATGTTTATCAGTATTCATTCATAGTAGCGAGGTTGATAGACAATTTTGCAACACCTCAAAATCTCAACTAACATCACCCTCTTTTGTAACTATGGGAAAACTCCTATAATTTCTAAATTATAGAGCTTTTGTATATCAGGCGATCGTCAACTTTTTTCTTCCTGAAAATTCCTGAGATTCGTGAAATTGCCAAAATTCGATTATCAAACTTTGTATTTCTTGTTATAGCTGCTTTCGGTGGAAGTTCAAATAATAGAAAAAACCAGAGAGTGACACAAAGAAGCTTAATTAACTGGATATAAGTTCCTTTTAAACATAAATTACCAATATCCTTTTTTCTTGTCGCATTTTTGATGGATAATTGCTTTGACTTGAATTTCTGAATTTTCAGTCAATTTTTACTTATTTATAAAGGCATAACATCATGGAAATGTGAGTAATCAACATAGTTTTTACCATCCGCAGAAGTAAACATTATATCAACAAAACGCTGATGCCAAATTATCTGGTCTAATGTATAAATATGACGAGCATTAATAGTCTGAGAAACAGTTCCATCTAATCCCGTAAGCATTATAAAAAATCGCATATCCTGATTATTTACATTCTTAAAATCATCCTCAGACCAATGATATAAAGGACTATTTTCATCAATTTGATGCATTACTAACCAGGTAAGAGCAAGCATTGGCGTTTGAGAACGAACCAGTTTTAAATCGCAGAATCGTCGTAGAGAATGTCCTTCAGCAGAAATCTCTTGATCCATCAATAAAGTTACTCTCACTTGAGTTTCTACTATCCAATTTTGGCGTTGATTGGCAATACGAAACATAAGAGTCGGAATACCATTGTAAGGAGAAATAACTGCTACCCTACTAAAAAGCACCCGCGCAGTTGGCAAAGAAAAACGGGCAAACATTAGTCCTGTAATCATTGCCATGGCAATTAGACCAACAAAAACTTCTATAGTTACTAGGATATGAGTATAAATATTTGTGGGGTACATCGCGCCATAACCAATAGTGGCCATAGTTTGTACGCTGAAAGAAAAAGCATCAGTAAAAGAACCAGATTGAGCATTAGCAATTCCATTACTACTCACTAAATATAAAAATGTAAATATAGTATTAATTATTACATAAAAAGCAATGATTAATCCCCATAGCTTTTGCCAAGAAGTTTGTATTAACCAATAGTAAAAATCACTCCATTCAAAGCGAGCCATTCCTGAGATGATATAGTCTACAGGGCCAAATTTTCTCACAAAAGTTTTTTGAGGTTTTCGTTTAATATTTTTCATTGTTAATTACCGAATAATAGTGCTGATGAAAATTGTCATGCTTAGGGATTTCCAAATAAAAAATTATCCCATTAGCTATGAAAGTAAGGGAGTAGAGAGTAGCTAGTTAACGATCTAAGTACAAAAATTGGGATAATTTATTTTCTGCTATTCCCTTATTTGTCAGATAAGCATGACAAAAAAATTTGGGCATTGCTGAATTAAGGTATGAAAGTAGGTTTATAGGTATGGAGGGAACAGGGAACAGTTAATATTAACAAGTAGTTCAAACCATCCAAAATACAAAATCAAAAATATAAAATTATCAAATCATACCCAGAATCACCAACGCCAAAATTTGAAATGAGTCAAACTAAGTTCTGAGTATAAAATTAAAGATGACTATTCGGCCAGTCAAAATTTTCAACTGATACTGATATAAGTTTGAAAAATTATAAGTTAACTTATACAGAGGATGACTAATAGTAACAATAAAGAAATAATTTCCCTAATATGTCTCATACTGACCCAGAGTTAGAAAAACTAACCAAACGTCTTGCTCAAAATGTAGCTCGGAACACTTTTATCCAAGAAACTCTCGACAATATTAGAGGCTATATTCAAGCAGAAAGAGTACTATTATATTATTTTTATCGTCAGTGGAAAGGACAGGTAACATTTGAGTCTTTGAGCGATGGGGAACTATCAATTTATGGTTCAACAGGAGCGGATGAATGTTTTAATGATGAATATGCTGCTATGTATCAAGAGGGAAGAATCCGAGCTATCGAAGATATTGAATTAGAAGCAATACATCCTTGCCATCGAGATTTTCTCCGTAATATAAAGGTTAAGGCTAATTTAGTAGTGCCTGTTCTTAATTCTAGAAGGTTATGGGGATTGCTAGTTGCTCATCAATGTCAGGATGCACGCTCTTGGTCAAAATCAGATGTAGAAATTATGCAAAAGGCAGCGGTCAGTTTGGCAACTGCACCAGCTATCAGAGATAGCTAATATGATTAGTTAATAGTTACAGCAGAAGGAAGAAAAAAAAGACGTTTATATCAAATCTGCTTAATTCGGTATAAAAAAATGTTCCATCTTCAGTCATTGCCAAATCTTTCTAAATTCTCTTCCTTCCTGACTCCTGACTCTTTATTCAAGGCATTTTTCTCATCTAAAATTCAGTTAAAAGCTCCTACTATTTTTCAGTAATTTATCTAAATCTGGCACATTAACCCAAGTACCTGTCATATTAGATTCATGAGTTAAATCCATTAATAACTGAGAATAAACACCTTCTCTCAAAGATGGAACTACAGATTTTCCTTCCTCTATTGCTTTTACCCAATTATCAACTACTCGAATAAAAGGAGCAATTCTACCATCAGGATAAACTTGAGGAAATTCTAACCTGTCGGGAATTTTTATTTCTGCTAATGTCTCCCCGTTTTGAGAACCCCAAACTTTAAACCCATGTACATAATCCTTTTGATTATCGCTACCTATAATTAATGTACCTTTACTACCATAAACTTCTAGCCAATGACCACGTCCTTGATAAGTGACAGAACTAATACAAATTTGACAGGGAGTACCGTCTGCTAGCTCTAGCATAATATTACAAGTATCATCTGCATCTACAGGTTTTAAGTTGTTATTTTCTGTGGGGTCAGGACGAGTTTTAATTGAAGTATTCAGTTGTCCCCAAAGTTTTTTCGCAGGTCCAAATAACCAGTGAATATAATCAAAAGAATGAGAAGCGATCGCTCCTAATGCACCGCCACCTTTATCTTTTTGAGCATACCAATTCCAAGGGCGATTTGGGTTAGCACGACTTGATGCTAACCAATCAATTTTTATTAGGCGTTTATCTCCTACATATCCATCGGCTAAAATTTCTGCAAATAGTTGCCAAGCAGGAACATAACGAAATTCAAAATCCATAGTTGCTACACATTTATTAGTAGTAGCAATTTGATATAATTCTTGGGCTTCTTCTACTGTTAAAGTTGTGGGTTTTTCTAACAATAAATGTTTACCTGCGGATAATACTTTTTTTGCCATTTCATAGTGTAAAAATGGTGGGGTAGAAATTGTTATTGCGGTAATTTCAGGTATAGAAATAATTTCTTCTATAGTGTTCAAAGCATGAGAAATATTATGCTTTAATGCAATTGATTTAGCTTTTTCTAAATCTGGGTTATAGACAGATAATACTTGGGTTTTGTGATGTGCTTGTAAACCTGGTATATGTACTTTTTGACCAAATCCTGTACCGATAACTGCGACACCAATAGTTTGATTTTTCATTGTTTCTAAGAAGGAAGAAGGAAGAGGGAAGAGGGAAGAAGGAAAAGGGAGTAAATATTGAAAACAAAGGGAAAAATGATAGATATAGCAATTTAAATGATTTGTGAAAAAAACTGTAGGGGTTTGGTTTCCAAATCCTATCTTTGCTTGGGTTTAGAGAGCCAACCCCTAGGATAAAATGTTATAACCAATTTAGGATTGCTATAGCTATATATAATCCTAAATTGTTTGCGGGTAATCAAAAAGTAGATAAAAAAACTGAAACTCTTACCTGTTATCAGTTAAGTTTTCTCTGTCCCCTAAAAAGCAGCAAGATTTTTGACACGAATAAAATAGGATTGCTATATCTAAAATGAATTGGAATTGATAGAGAATATTTTTCAAATTGCTCCTTGTTCCCTGCTCCCTAATTACAAATTATTACTTTTGACTTTTGACTTTTGACTTTTGACTTCATCAATTATCCATTCTATTACTTGTTTACCCAAATTAACATTATCAAGTAAATCAATTTCTCTAATTCCTGTCGGACTCGTAACATTTACTTCTGTCAGATAGCCACCAATTACATCTATACCAACAAAATATAAACCATCTGCTATTAATTTAGGTGCTAAATACTCGCAAATTTCCGATTCTCTTTCAGTAATTTCTGTCTGAGCAACTCGCCCACCTACTGCCATATTTCCTCTAAATTCTTTACCAGTAGGAATCCGATTTACTGCTCCAATAGACTTACCATTAAGCATAATAATTCGCTTATCTCCTTCTTTTGCTGCGGGTAAATAACTCTGAATCATTACAGGTTCTTGACCTTGTTTTGTACTAATTTCTATCAGAGAATTAAAATTGCGATCGCTCGGTTCTAAAAATAAAATTCCCTCTCCAGCTTTTCCTCCTAAAGGTTTTAAAACTGCTGCTCCTTGTGACTCTAAAAAGTTTCTAATTACCTCTTTTTCTTGACTAACAATTGTCTCTGGAATTACCTTTTTAAACTGCAAAGCATACATTTTTTCATTAGCAGCGCGTAACCCTTGAGGAGAATTTATAACTAAAGTTTTTTCTGGATTAATATAATCTAAAATATAAGTAGCATAGAGATAAGGAATTGTTACAGGTGGGTCTTTGCGCATAAATACAGCATCCATTGACTCCAATGGTTGTAGCATCGCTTTTCCCAAATCATACCAAGGGTTACTAGCCACCCAATGATTTTCTACCCTTTCAACTGGCATTAAATGTACCCGCTTGAGGGTTGCCCAAGCTTGACTTTCAATAGTACTTAATTGATTAACTTCCGTTATCCAGACTTCGTGACCAAATTCTTGAGCAGCTTCCATCAGTGCAACAGTACTATCGTGAACTGGGTTAAGTCGTTCTATGGGGTCTATGATGAATGCAAATTTCATCTTTAAATTTGGTTTATTATTTCAAAATATTTTTAATAGTAGGGCAGGTTCCACGTTAAATTAATAAGTCTCAACCAATTAAATGAACCCGCCACAGAATCATCAATAACTACAGAAACAGGAAATGATACTAAACTTTTAGTAATTGGTCTAGTTTACCTTGGTCTTCTAGTTCATATAAATCGTCACAACCGCCGATATGTTGGTCATTTATAAAGATTTGAGGCAAAGAACGACCTCCATTGGCTCTTTTAGCCATTTTTTCTCGTTCTACATCATCCCCATCTATAGTATATTCTTGATACTCTGCTTGCTTTTTATCTAACAGAGCTTTAGCACGGATGCAAAATGGACAAGTTGACCAAGTGTAAATTTCTACGTTAGCTGCCATATTTATAGATTAGATTTTCCATATGAAATATTTCTTTATTGACATCCTCCCGACGTTGCCCTTGAGTGGCAATACGGGATTCCCTAAAATCGCTGATAGGGACTTTCTGCTTCATAGCACCTGCCTCCAAGGCCAAACCTTTTTTTGGTCTTATGGTCGCTCCACAGACTGAAACTGCTAGCCCAGCAGCCTACAAAGATATATTAGTATACTTTAGTATTGATTGGTTTTCCCAATATGATGCTCCCTTACAGGAGAGCGTGAGTCTTTAACTAAATGTTTAGATAATTTTAATATTAATTTGCTCTGAAAAAAATTAGATTTTATATTTTAAGTCTGCGGAAAAAGTCCTAAATTTGAGGTTAAGGAATAGGGAACAATTTTCGCGCTATTTTAACCTCATTCTTAATCAACTCTGTCTGTTGTCTTCTTCTTCAAGAAGCAATAACATAATCAATAAGTTGTGCGAGTCGTTGACGCAAAGTTTCTAAACCGAGAGCTTTAGCAGCAGAAATAAATACTGCCATTGGATATTCTTCGTGAGCAAATCTTAAAGTATCTCCATCTACTTCATCGATCTTGTTAAAAGCAACTAAAGCAGGTCCTGGTGTTTCTGGCATTTCCGCCAAAATAGTCATCACAGAACGTATTTGACTTTGCCAAGCAGGATGAGACAAATCGACAACATGAAGTAAAGCATCTGCTTCTGTCACCTCTTCGAGGGTTGCCCGAAAAGCATCAATTAGGGTAGGTGGAAGTTCGTGAATAAATCCTACTGTGTCAGTTATCACAATAGGAATTCGCTTACCCGTAACTGTATCAGGAATAATCAGACGACGAGAAGTAGGGTCTAGAGTTGCAAACAATTGGTCTGCAGCATAAACCTCTGATTTAGTAAGTGTATTCAGTAATGTAGACTTGCCAGCATTAGTGTATCCAACTATTGCTATCGTTGGTACTTCTTGACTTTGACGATGTTGACGTAGACGGGATCGGTGTGCTTGTAACTGATTTACTTCTTTCTGCAACCGAGAGATTCGAGCATTAATTGCCCGACGTTCCGTTTCTAACTTAGTTTCACCAGGTCCTCTAGTACCAATACCACCACCAAGACGAGACATTGCTTCACCTCGACCTGTTAGACGCGGGATAGTATATTCCAGTTGAGCAAGTTCGACCTGTAATTTTCCGGCACGAGACTGAGCGCGTTGAGCAAAAATATCGAGAATAACTTCAGTACGGTCTACAACTCTCACACCAACCTTAGTTTCTAAGTTACGAACTTGAGCAGGAGAAAGGTCGCGGTCAAATACAACTAAATTAGCTCCCACAGTTTGAGCAGTCAAAGCAATTTCTTGGACTTTACCCTCTCCCACAACAGTTTGAGGATGGGGTTGCGATCGCTTCTGTTGCATTGTCTTTAATACCAGACCTCCAGCAGTATTAACAAGTCTAGCTAATTCTGCTAACCCGTCTTCAAATTCCCTTTCCTTCATTTTGTCTGTTTTTAGTCCTACCAACAGAACTTTATCTTGGTCAGAATCAACTTCTTGAGCAATAAATTCTCTTTGAAATTCTGCTTCTAATCCATCAATCAAGTCAATAAAGTCTTGTTTGGCAAGCATATCCAGACTCAGAGGGGGTGATACTGTCCAAAACGGCAATTCTTGGATATTATTGGTATCTGTACGATCTGTTTGAGTAGGTAACAAGTGAGCTAAATAAGCTTGTTTAATGTAACCAGTAGCTCCACCCCCCTTGCGTTTAAATCCTTCACCTGTGAGGGTAAGCACCACCAGAGCATCAAGTCGTTGAATCACCATTGCAGTCAGAGCAGCTTCTGAAGGCACTTCTGGTTTCAGGTTAGTAGCGATGCAACGAATACCACTAAGGCGACTTGCGCCGTAACGGGGTAATTCTAGAGGAGGGATTTGGGTTTGATGGGGTGTACCAATTCCCACCCGAATAATTTTTCCTCTACGATTGACATAAACACAGACTGGTTGGCCAACTTCTTTGCTGATTGAGGCGACTCTTTGGGCAAATTCTGAGGTAGTTAGGCAATCGCTTGGTAATCGCTGATGGTACAACCGTTGCAGTTGTTTAAGTTGGCTAGATTTTAGACCTTGAAGATTTCCGTAGATGGTTTCGATAGGCATTCCTAGCCACAAAAATGTGGCCCCTCTCTAATACTACTTTAAAATTATAAATATTCTATTATAGCAGAAGGAAGAAGAAAGAAGGAAGAAGGAAGAAGGAAGAAGGAAAAACCTCGCGTTTTCTGATGTTTGCTAAAGGACAAAAATATAGACTATCCTAGACAAATATGTACAAAATGTCTAGGATATGAAACCACACGAATTTGCAGAAAGATTAGGAGTTAGCGTCAAAACTTTACAGTGTTGGGATAAGTGTGAAAAGTTAAAAGCTAAACGCGTATAGGTTAAATCACCGCTACGATACTATAACAAATATTGTTGACATTCCTA
The DNA here is from genome assembly GCF_010692555.1 of Okeania sp. SIO3B5. Taxonomy (GTDB): domain Bacteria; phylum Cyanobacteriota; class Cyanobacteriia; order Cyanobacteriales; family Microcoleaceae; genus Okeania. The sequence continues at coordinate 11,604 of NZ_JAAHHG010000168.1, forward strand.
GACAGACCATGCTAATTTTGATAAAAGTAATTCAATGTTAGCAATGGGCAAGTCTCACGGTTCCTTGAGAGGGATAGAAGCAAAAATTGAATATCATCCTGTTTTTGAGGAACTGGGAGCATTATATGAATCCTGGAAACGGTCTGCTGTCAACTGGATGCAAACTGAGAAGTTGTCAGATTCTGTTGTAGAAAAGCGACTAATGAAGCAGTTTAACATCCAATGGGCATGGGCTGATTCAATCGCCACTGAAGCACGAACATGCTTCAGCCAATTAAAAACAGCTAAAACTAATAATATTATTAAACTAGAACTACAAATTAAAACTAAAACAACTGCTGCCCAAAAACTCATCACTAAACTAGAAAAAACATTAAAATTAGCAACAAAAAAAGGTTTTCCGCATCTACAAGCCCGAAATAAATTTTTTCATCAATTGCTAGGTTTAAAGAGTAAAATTCAGAAAATAAAGTGCCTGAAACGAAAATTAAAGCAATTAAAAAACACAGAACGTTTACATATTTGTTTTGGCTCACAGAAATTATTTAAGGCTCAACATAATTTAGCAGAAAATGGATATAAAACCCAAGAAGAATGGAGTGTTGATTGGAGAAAAAAACGGTCAGGTAGGTTTTTCTGTGTAGGAAAATCTCAGCCAGGCGGTGGAACTATGCTCAAAGTTTTCCCTTTACAAGAGTATGGGTTATATCAACTAGAAATTCAATTACCGAGACCATTACAGGATAAATATGGTCAGAAAATAAAGTTAGAATTTTCTGTTTCAGATAGGAGTGGTCGATATAGAACAACAGATTTAGACTATGCCCTAAATAGTTTAAAACCAATCACAATTTCTATTTTTCGTCGGGAACACAAACAAGACAATTGGTATATACATCTTTCTACTTATGTACAAGAAATTCCAGTAGTTCATACGAGAAAAAATGGTTGTATAGGCATTGATTTTAATGCCGACTCAATTTCAGTTACTTATGTTAAATGGGATGGTAATATTGAATATTTAGAAGAGCTACCTTACCAATGGAAAAATCAAACTACTGGGCAACGACAAGCAACTATGAGGAATATTGTCGCTGAGATTGTAAAATTAGCAGATTTTTTTGAGTGCGCTATTGCCATTGAGTCCTTAGATTTTACCAAGAAAAAATCCATTGCTCGGAGCGAAGAAAGTAAAGTTTATAATGAGATGCTTTCTAACCTAGCTACGGGAATGTTTAGAGAAACTTTAGAGTCACGTTGTAGAAGATTTGGAGTTGAATTAATAAAAGTCAACCCTGCTTTTACTAGCGTGATAGGAATGATTAATTACATGGCTAAATATGGCCTGAATAGTGGCACTGCTGCAGCTTTAGTAATTGGCCGTAGAGCCTTAAAATTATCAGAAAAAATCCCCAAATGTTTGTTGAGACCAGAGGATGTCAACAAACATGATTGGAGTCATTGGAGGCGAGTTGCTAGTTTTATTAAACTACATCGTATTCGGAGGACTCAACTTTTTCAATGGAGGAAAGCCCTTGAGGGTATCCTAACCCATAAACTATGGGCGGAACATCAACTTTCTGTGCAAGTACACATTGAAACGGGTGAGCCACGAAATCATTTGCACTCACCGATGGCAAATGTCTAGCTTTGTCTAGTTTTCAAGAAGGTGAAAAGAATATGACTATTTACTAGACGTCTGGTGGAAAATAAATAACCCTTTTAATTAGATTGTCTAAGGAAAGAAAAATTCATCCTAAAAAATCCTTTTTCGTCGTGTCTTTTTCCTAAAAAAATCTTACCGAATAATTAATAATTAATAATTAAATAATTCTGGTTTAAAGCCTCCCCTTTTAAGCTATGCTTTACCCATAACTCTTGAAACCCTTGTGGGGAGGGTGGGGAGTGTGGGGAGTGTTGGAAGTGTGGGAGGTAATAATTTTGTCTACTATTCTCAAGAAAATGTATTTTTCAATACACTTTTCTGAAAAAAAAGCCTCTCCAAGACACGCTCAGAACTCGTCTATTTTGTCAAGTTTTATGTTAAGAAAGATGTGGGTAATGAATAGCCTTTTAAGGGAAAAAAAAGAAATCATATTTCCTTGTATTCAATCAAGAACGGTTTTAACCAGAGGTAATTATCAACTATCCATTATCAATTATCAATTAATGAACTGTTCCCTGTTCCTGCCAAAAATATATATCTTTTTCACCAGAAGTCTAAATTAGTCAATCCTCTTCTTTTCAAGGAGAAGTAATTATTAATTATTAATTATTAATTATTAATTATTAATGGTGTTTTAGTTATGTACAGTTATCCAATTACCCAATAATTAAGGTTTAAAGCCTCTCCTTTAAAGGAGAAACAAGCGGTCGAGGGATGGCGAGGTCTCCTCGCCATATCCAATCGACCAAGAGAGAAAAAATTTTCATGATTAGTCAATCCTCTTCTTTTCAAGGAGAAGTAATTATTAATTATTAATGATTAATGATTAATTATTAAACTTACCTTGGACGAATTCTTTTTAACTGTTCTAAAGCCCATTTTGCTGTTTTTTCAACTTCCGGGTCTGGGTCATATTCTGCTTGTTGCAATAAGCTAGTTGTTTGAATGACTAACTCATAAATTCGAGTTAAATCTCGGATAGCATTTTTTCTTACTTCTGCATTGTCATTTTGTATTGACATAGCTAAAGCTCTATTCATTGGTTTTAATGTTTTAGTTCCTATTTCTGAGAGAGTCGCTAAAATTAAACTTTGTTGTTTAGAATCAGAATCTATCAGTAAATTAACTAATGGTTGAACAGCTCTAGAGTCTCCTCTTTGACCTAATTCCCATATAGCATGATGCCGTTTTTTCGGGTCAAAATTTTGTAGCTCGCTAATTAATTCTTCAACAATATTAACTGCCGGTAAAGGATGGTTATTTGGCAGAGTAATATCTCTAGAGTCTTCAACTGTAGAATGTTCGTTATTTGCTTGTGATAAATTTACTTTAGTTTCTCTAGAGTCTTCAACTGTAGAATATTCGTTATTTGCTTGTGATAAATTTACTTTAGTTTCTCTAGAGTCTTCAACTGTAGAATATTCGTTATTTACTTCTGAGAAATTTACTTTAGTTTCTGGTCGCTCATAGTGATTATTTTCTTCAATTTCAACTGTAGAAAATTTTTCAGTTTTAATATCTAAATTATGATGATGGGGTTGTAAACTATGCTTTGAAATTTCTACAGAATTATTTTCTCCATTATTTTCTCCAGACTCTTGTAATGAGGGGACAAAAGAATCTAAAGAATCGTTTTTATTGGCCAAAGAAGAGTTTTCTGGGGAAGTAGGCCATCTAGGGGGGAGCAGTTCAGAATCGTTAGTCTCTAAATCTAAATCAGTTGAAGTTGTTTCTGGTATTCGATCTTGAGATTCTAAGTCTTCTATATCTGAATCTTGAGGTTGATGATCGTCAAAAAGCTTAAGTAAGACAAATACCGCTGTACCTGTGACAAGAACTGATGTAATGCTTAAAATAAATAGTGCTTTTCGTCCTCCTAAAGCCTTAAGTATGACACGAACAGGTTTTGGAACTTTTGAGTCCGAGGATTTAGATTTTTTTTTGTTGTTCCTTTTAGATTTATTGGCCTCAGAATCAGTATCTTGAGCAATATGCAGAGGAAATGAAGATTTGGCTACTGATACTGGATAATTATTTTGATTGGTTGATTGTAAATTTTTTGCCTCTGTAAAGCTACGATTATTTAATTCTCCTGTACTGTAATCATCAACGATAGCTCTACTTGGCGTTGGAGAGGAATACAGGAAAGTCAACGACGTAATGATAAAAAAGATGGGTTTGTAATGGGCCATGATTTTCTCTTAGGAGTTTTCAGAGGCAACTTTTACAGAAAAGGTAGATTAGGTCACTATAGTTTAGTTCGATCATAGCTGCTGTTAGTTAAGAATGGTCAAATTATTTAAACTTTAGCGACAAAATTACTATTTTGCAAATATTATGGTACGGGCAGCATAATGTAGAATGCACTGAAGCGAAACTAAGGATTCAAAAAGACTATACTACGATACTATAATAAGTTTAAGTTAGTGCCAAAATCTGCTGATTTCTTGGGTTAGGTATAATTTTAATTAAAGGTTAGATTATAAGTTGACTATTTAGTTTCTGAGTTGCCACTGAATATATGACAAAGAATTGATGTAACTCAGCAAAACATTTTGGTAAGCATTTCCTAGGTCATGCTGCGCAAACAGCAGTCAGCTATTCCTAGGTCATGCTGCGCAAACAGCTTTATTACCTTTAGTGGACAATTTAAGCTTGTTGTTCTTGTGCTTCAATTCTTTGTTTAAAATTGTAGTAGAAGTTAAGCAAATGCTTGATTGATTCATTAAAAAACTGTTTGTACAGCATTCGGTAGGAAGAGCTGATCGCTAATAGTTGACTGCTGATAGCTGAATGCTTACTACAAAAAAAGCTCTACTGAATTAGACAGCTATGATGAGCTACTGTATTAATCCTAATTGCTTCTACCTAGAAAATCAGAATAATCCTTTATATTGTACAGCTTGTGGCTCCAAATTATTAATTGAAGGAAAATATCAAGCTGTCAAAAAACTTAGGGTTCTTGACTGGGGAACTATTTATGAAGTTAAAACAGAAGAAACCACTGAAATTCTCAAAGTCTTGCATATAAATAGTCCTGAACTTGTCTCTCAATTTCAACAACAAGCTAAGATATTAGCGCAACTGAATCATCCTGGAGTTCCTCAAGTAAAACCAGGTGGTTATTTTACATTTATACCGAGAAATAGTAATCAAAAATTACACTGTTTAGCTATAGAAAAAGTTGCTGGAGAAAATCTACAAATTTGGTTGAAAAAAAACAATTTACCAATTAATCAAGAACTAGCTGTTGAATGGTTAAATCAACTTATAGAAATCTTAGACTTGTTACACGAAAAACAATTTTTTTATCAAAATATTCAACCTAGTAATATTATTCTCCGCCCCAATGGGCAATTAACATTAACTAATTTTTCTCTAGAGCTACAGTCGGTACAATCTGATTTTGTTGCTCTCGGATATATGTTTATTTACTTGTTAACTGGTCAGCCTACATCTAAATTATTAAATTCTGATACTAAAACTTTAAATTGGCGAGATAAAGTTTCTCAAATCTCCCCAAAATTAGTAGATTTTATTGATAACTTAATTTCACACAAACATCCAGAAAATAATCATACTCTTATGCATAAATGGAGCCAGGTAAAAGATGATTTATCTCCATCTTTAATTCCCCAAAAATATCGTCCACTCAAAAGCAAATTATTATTAGGTAGTGTAATTTTATTTCTAGGATTGGGTGTAACTCAAATTATTAGTCATTTGCCCAAGCAATTTAATACCAATTTACTGCCTCCAGAACAGTCAAACAAAATTCTATCTGACAATATAGAGAATTTTTTATCTGAAAATAAAGGCAAATTTCTAGTAGGTGGAATAATTTTTATCCTCGCCATAGGAGGCAGTCATTTTGTTGGTTATTTTCGGATTAATCCCAAATATTTAAAATTAAGTCTGCCCAATGGAGTTTCCTTAGAAGAAACATTTAATACAGATTCAGAAAAAGTTTATTCTGTAGTTATTAGTCAAGACGGTCAAATTTTAGCCTGTGGTAACGGTAATGGTACTATTCAAGTTTGGAATTTAGAAACAAGAGAAGAATTAGGCATAATTGAAGGTCATACTAATGATGTAGTAGCGATCGCCCTCAGTCAAGATGGAGATATATTAGCTAGTGGTAGTTATGATGGGACGATAAAAATTTGGCATTTAGCAACAGAAACAGAACTAACTTTACAAAGTCATTTTATGCGAGTTACTTCTATTGCTATTAGTCCTGATGGAGAAAAATTAGTAAGTGGCAGTAGCGATGATTCTATCAAAATTTGGCATATACCTAAAGGTGAAATGCTACATACTTTTCGCGGTCATTCTGATAGTATTTATGCAGTTGATATTAGTCCGAATGGGAAAATTTTAGTCACAGGAAGTCAAAATAATATTAAAATTTGGAATCTGGAAACTGGAACAGAAATTTACACATTAGTCGGTCATAATGGCAGAATTTTATCTGTGAATGTTAGTCCTGATGGAGAGAAAATAGCCAGTGGTAGTAGCGATAAAAGTATTAAAATTTGGCAGCTAGAAACAGGGAAACTTTTACGCACTTTAAGTAGTCATACTAATGATGTTAATTCTGTAGTTATTAGCCCAGATAATCAAACTTTAGTTAGTGCGAGTAGCGACCATACTATCAAAATTTGGCATCTAGAAACAGGGAAACTTTTACGCACTATAAAAGGGCATTCTCGGTGGGTTAATTCCGTTGCATTTAGTCCTGATGGAGAAGTTTTAGCTAGTGGTAGTTTTGATCGAACTGTTAAACTTTGGAAATTGGGATAAGAAGGAAGAAGGAAGAAGGAAGAAGTTATACCGTTTCACTGAAGTTATAAGTCAAAAGTCAAAAGTCAAAAGTAATATCATGTCCGGATAATTAGTTATAAAAAAACTTTCTCCTTCAACTCCAGTTCTTCTTCTTTCTTCCCTCTTTCCTCCTGACTCCTGACTCCTGACTCCTGACTCCTCCGTAGTTATTTATTTATCACTGTTCAACCGGACATGATATAAGATTTTATCAACTCTGGTTGAATACTTAGGGTTTTCCGATCAAATCTAATATTTAGGGCTTGCTGATTAAATCTCAAAGCATTGACTGATATTGGTTGTAGCATTTTTTGATCTAAAAAGGGTTTGCTGATTAAATCTCAAATAATTACCATATAGAGGTTTGAGCCTTTTTAGGTATTAAAAAAGTACATGGTTTTCAGCTCTTCATGCTCATGCATGGAGCGCACTTTTAGCGCATAGTTGGGCAAAAAAATTCTCCCCTACTCCCCTACTCCCCTACTCCCCTACTCCCCTACTCCCCCGCTCCCCTACTCCTTAAAAAAGACTTTTGAGCGCAAACCCTAAAAAAGTGTCAGCTTTTCAGTGGCAAGAGCTGCAAAAAGCTAGTATTTTGGGAGGATTATGGCAAACAAACCAAGGGACAATTTTTCCGACTACCTCCTCTATAATTCCCCTCCTGGGAGGGGGAGGGGCGAGGGGTGGGTTGTCTCCTGTCTCCTGTCTCCTACCCTCACCCATAAGACTTTTTCAGCAAACCCTATTTAATCTTCCCCACTTCCTTCGATATCCGTATATCCGTGCCATAATCCGTGTGAGCCACTCCCCTACTCCCCCACTTCCTTCGATATCCGTATATCCGTGCCATAATCCGTGTGAGCCACTCCCCTACTCCCCCACTTCCTTCGATATCCGTATATCCGTGCCATAATCCGTGTGA
>NZ_JAAHHG010000169.1 GCF_010692555.1 Okeania sp. SIO3B5
TCCTAGCCCCTCCCAGGAGGGGAGGGGTGGGTTGGGAGGGGGAGGGGCGAGGGGTGGGTTGTCTCCTGTCTCCTGTCTCCTATCCCTACCAAAAGACTTTCCATACACAAACCCTAATTAAATATCAATATCCTAACTTCTTTGCCTAAAAACCCTACCTTTGCAAAGATACGATCGGGGCTTCTATAGGAGCCTAACTGATAACTGATAACTGATAACTGAAATGACTCACTATCAACAATTACTCCAAATTAATACTTCTGGTAAATCTTTATCCAAAATCACTTCTAAAGTACAAGAAGCTGTAGAAAAATCAGGGGTAAAAACAGGTTTATGTAATCTATTTTTACGGCACACTTCCGCTAGTTTAATAATTCAAGAAAATGCCGATCCAGATGTATTAGTTGATTTGGAAAACTTTATCTCTAAATTAGTACCAGAAGGATATCATTATATTCATAGTGCTGAAGGCCCTGATGATATGCCTGCTCATATTCGCAGTGTTTTAACCCATACTTCAGAACAAATTCCGATTAATAATGGCAGATTAGTATTAGGCACTTGGCAAGGAATTTATGTTTGGGAACATCGCCAACGTAGTCATTGTCGAGATTTAGTAATTCATATAAGCGGAGATTAATTTTATAGCAGAAGGAAGAAGGAAAATTCAAGAATTTAGAATTTAGAATTTAGAATTTAGAATTACCTCTCCTTGAAAAGAAGAGGATTAACTCAAAGGAAAATTTTTATTTATTATCCCCTTAAAAGGGGAGGCTTTAAACCCAATTTTTTGGTAAGGAAAAATTCTGCGTTGCCGGATTCAGGACTTACACATGAAGTACGAAAAATTGGGATTTGAGATTGCTTTCCTGTCGGTCGCAATGACGAAAATACTTTGTAATATCATGTCCGGATAATTCAGCGATAGAACTCCGTTCCGCGCTCCGCGACCAAAAAACCTTCTCCCTTTGAACATTTCTTTCCCTTCTGCCTCCAGCATAGCTGCCTTCTGCTATAACCTGGAGTCCGTTGTATCACTTTAACCTAATTTCAATCTGCACCTCACTCCGTTTCAAATCTTCTGGTGTCATTGGTGAATTATACAATAACCGTCTTGGCGGACTTACAACTTCATACTCTGGGTGCTGCGCCAACCATTCTTTCAGCTTTTGCAAATTTTGTTCGTAGCTCTCCCAACTGTAAGCACCCTGTATTCCAATACTCACAACCATCATCGGTGAAGTATCTCTCACCATCACCCGAGAATCAATTTTCTGGGGAGTCATGTCTGGAGTTGAATAGAGAAAAGATACTTCTGTTTGTTTGCCTTCCTTGACATAACGAGCTTCCACAGGGGTTGTCATGGCAATTTGATTACTGCTGATATGTTGATACAGTGGGTTGAAAGCGGCTCTGGTTGCCATCCGGGAATCACCTGTATGTGTGTAGGTGACAGCGCGATATTGGGGATATTCTTTGACTTCGATGACATTAGTATCAGTAGGTTGAGGAAAACCTTGGGGTAAAGATGCAGACATTTCAAAATTTGGGTTGATTTACTATTGCATTATAGAATAGATATCAACTGCTGTAACTATTGTCCAATAGATAAATCAACATTAATCTCGCAAAAGAGAGCGCTCGCGACAACTGCTGTAACTATTGTCCAATAGATAAATCAACATTAATCAAAGGAAAAATCAGCGCTCGCGACAACTGCTGTAACTATTGTCCAATAGATAAATAAACATTAATCAAAGGAAAAATCAGCGTTCGCGAGAACTGTTGTAACTATTGTCCAATAGATAAATCAAAATCAATCAAAGGAAAAATCAGTGTTCGCGAGAACTGTTGTAACTATTGTCCAATAGATAAATCAAAATCAATCAAAGGAAAAATCAGCGTTCGCGAATACTTCTGTAACTATTGTCCAATAAATAAATCAACATCAATCAAAGGAAAAATTAGCGAGCGCGAAAACTGTTGTAACTATTGTCCAATAGATAAATCAACATCAACCTCGGAAAAATCAGCACTCGCTCTCGCGGAACGGATGTTCGATCGCTACTTTCATGCAACAAAACCATTGAGAGGTTTCAAACCTTAATGAGACTTGAATAAGTGAGAATCTCCATGGGTTTACGCCGGGGAGTATGTCAATTTTGATTGTTTATGGCAGAATTGCCTGGTTGTCGCAGCAGCAAAACCAAGGCGGATGCATTAATTACTCCATATATAGCCTCAATAACAGTAAAACTTACAACTACAATTACAACATTGTTCACAGTAGAGGCTACACTGAGCATAGTCAAGCCCATAACCGAACTCAAAACATTTGCCAGTATCCACCAGCCAGTCTGGAAAAGTTGTGTTCTGATCACCAACCACTGAGGTAATCCTATAAAAACCCCAGTAACAGTTCCAATAACAGCTACAACAACAGCATTACTCAGAGCATACATAGCATTCCTAATAGGAACCCACAGAACCATAGTCACAGTCAAACCCACAGCAGATCCCAAAAAAGTTGCCAGTATCCACCAGCTGGCCTGGGAAAGTCGTTTTCTAAACACCAACCACTGGGCTAATTCTATGGCAGCCCCCACAGCACCATAACTCAGAGTATTGAGCACACCATCGCTCGTAGCGTTCCTCATATTCATAATCACAACCCAGCTCATAAGCAAGCCCAGAGGCGAGACCGCAGTATTTAACAACACCCACTCAAACCAAAACCACCATCCTACTTGTTGTGAATATTTGCGACGGAGTTGTTCGCGTAGCTCGTCCGGCATTCGCACTGCAAGCCCCTCACTACCCGCCATAAACTCCTGAAAAATGTAGTCCCGCAGAGGGCTATCCATAGGGGCTTCTCTAGAAAGCAAGCGGAGAAGTGGTTGCGCCAACCAGGAGACAAGATTGCTGTGTTGCCGAGCAATTTCCAATTGCCGTCTTCCAATGATGCCTTGATCATCCGGTTTTGCCACCAGGAAAACTCTAAGCAGTTGACGAATCTCATCTTCCTGTTGGCGGGGCAACTCGTAAATCAGCCACGAGCGCAGCCAGTCGGGCATATAACCGTATCGAAACCAAGGTAAACGAGCTAGATCGGTGAGCCGACAAGCCTGAAGGAGGGAACTGCCATCATCAGTCTGGAGCATATTGCCCAGGTAAACTGTGAGATTCCAATGTAGCTCTGGAAATACAGCACAAGCACTCAGCCAATAGTAACCAGCTTTCCCTAGATAACGTCGGAGAGATTCTAAGACATCAGCCACCAGCCATGGCTCAGGTGGATCTCGCTCTATCCAGCGTCGCCCTCTGACTCTCAACACTTCCGGAAAAGATGCCCTGCTTTTCTCTGAAGGCACATAAGGTGATTTTCCATATTCGATGCTGCGTATCAAATCAATCAACCCATCATTCCTAGCAGGTAGAACAATAAACTCTCGCGATAATTCCAGTTCCTGATATCCCCAGTGTTCGGAAGGTTTAGGAGTCAACACAGCTCGCTCAGGCCAACTCGAAAACAAATCAAGCCAGGGTTCGGGTTCGCCAGTAAGGGAACTAAAAAAACCGTCCGCATTAGAGAAGACTATCAGTCGATGCTGGCTGTACTTCAAGGCAATTTCCCGTAACTTAGAAGGAGGTTCTTTTCCTGTCATTGGAAAACAAACGCGGGGGTCGCTATCAAAATAGTAGCTTGTGATTAGGACTTCATTGTGGGTGAGTTGAGCAATCATTTCCTTGACAAATCTTGCCTGGTGGTCGCCGTAATTTGCCCTGTCGATGAGAACGAGGTATTCAGGGAGAATCTTATGGTAGCCGTACACTGGCGCAAACCAACCTCCTCTCCGCAGGGTTTTTTCTACGGTCTTGTCAACATCAAGTTCATTGGATAGAACTCGAATACGTCGCCTCAAACCCTGAGCAATGTGCAAGAACAAAACGCTAGGAAATAGTTCCTCGTCAAAGCCAGAAATAGACACTCGCTGAATTTCAGGCTGTCGCCTGGTTGCACGACGCTTGAGGTATAGACTTGCACGCCAATACCACCAAAGTCTCCAAGCTAAAAATATAACTATGGGCACAAGCATCAACAATAACAGTATAGTCCGCCATTCCTGAAGAAAAACAGTATCATTATCCTTTGGAGTTGGAGTTGGTGTAATGGTATTTCTTGGAGTTGGAGTTGGAGTTGGTGTAACGATATTTGTTGGAGTTGGAGTTGGTGTAATGGTATTTCTTGGAGTTGGAGTTGGTGTAATGGTATTTCTTGGAGTTGGAGTTGGTGTAATGGTATTTCTTGGAGTTGGAGTTGGTGTAACGGTATTTGTTGGAGTTGGAGTTGGTGTAATGGTATTTCTTGGAAACAATTGCTGGATCAGGGAATAGGTGAGAACGATAGCAACAGAGACCGCGATTGCCAAGAGTACCCACCGTTGCCATCGCCATTTCCTCTCAATCTTTTTCAACTCCTGTTCAAATGCCTCAGCATTCTTGTCCTCTTGAATATGTTCAACTGCCTCAGTATTTTTGTCTTCTTGAGTATGTTCAACTACCTCAGCATTTTCGTCCTCTTGAATAGCCTTCCCAACAGCAAAACCCATGCGTTCAATCCATTGGTCAAACCGTCGCTGGAAATCCTCTTGTTCTGCTGGGGAACTGCATAGCAAGGGACCGAGAAGGCTTCTCAACCTCTGGGGTTCCTCTAGCTGCTCTCCTTTTGCACTCAGGGCAAGTATCAGTTCTTGAGCAGCAATATATTGGGACACGCCGATATTGTAATTGTGTTCTCTGCGCAGCTCATCTATGAACTCAATCAACTTTTCTGGTTGTAGCCACCCTGGGCTTACTTTCGGCGACTGTCTATCCATTGCTTCACTATCTCCTTAGCTTTATCTTGATCGTCAGTAGTTTTTATCAAGCTACTCAGGGTGCGCAGAGCTAACTTAGGCTCAACAAGGGGGTTGTCTGCACCACCCGAAATTTCTTGGAGCGCTATCATCCAACCCAAGAGTTCAGCAGTCCCCGGTTTCTTGCGCAGGCCACTCTTTCGTAGCTTAAAGAAAATCTCTAGGGCATCCTGGAGAAAATCACTGCTACCAGCAGAGTACAAACCTAATCTATTGGTAACAATATCCACAAGACGCCTTTCTTGTGGAAAAGGAATATTGTAGTAAACACAACGTCGCAAAAATGCGTCGGGCAAGTCTTTCTCAGAATTACTGGTGATTACGACTATAGGTTGTAGTTTGGGATTAGCTGCAATCTTGATATTGCCTAGTTCTGGCACTCGAAAATACAGATGCTCCAATTCATTCAGGATATCATTAGGAAAATCGCGGGTTGCCTTGTCTACTTCGTCAATGAGAACAATAGAGCGTCTTTTACCAGGATGAACAAAATCTGGAGGAAGAACATTCTCAATTTCCGACTGCTCTCTAGTTAACAAGATGGCTGTACCCAAAGCATTGTATGTCAGATAGTTCAGAGATATTCTGTTTTCTATACGATTCTGGGCATCTTGAAATTGCCTCAAGGTGTCATAGCTGTAAAATAAATCTCGGGCAGTGCTGGTAGATTTAGTTTCAAACTTAAGAGGTTCGTCAAAACCTAATTCCCAAGCTAGACTATAAGCGAACAAGGTCTTGCCAGTACCAGGTTCTCCAGTCAGTAACAAGGGTTGACCTAAGAGCAAAGCAACATTGCAGGCATCACGAAGACCCGGATCTGCCAAATAATTTTCTGGCTTCATAAATTGGGAACGTCGCGATACAGGTAGAGTAACTGGTGTGTCGGGTTGCTTCCGTTTTCCGTCACCAAAGTAAAATGGGAATTTCATGAAATATCCCCCTTGATAGTTACTTTTCCGTTCAAAATATTAGTCAATTGTTGATCTAAGTAAGACATCGGCATAGTATCAGATGCTTGCTCTTTCTCCCAGTTGTCAAACATATCTTGGATTGTATGAATTAAATATTGAATATTTTTCTTACCCCAGTACTTCTTTACTTTTTTGCTACGCGCCCAGCTTTCTACTTCTGTTTGCATAATTCCTTGAAGTTCCGGCAGAACCACTCCAATAATTCTGTCAAACTTAGTAAAACCGCACAAAGACAAGTCTTTAATACTTCTTTGGATTTTTCTATTACAAGACCAGAATTTGTACCTTTTCCAAAGTCCCATATTTTGTTTAACTTGGTATTTAATGAATAAACAAATAATTAGGTATTGATTGGGATTAAGTTTAGGCCAATTTTGCCAAAATTCAAGGAAGTTTTCAATGATTCCAGATTTATGTTGCTGCCAATCAGTAGTGTTCAAATATGTGTGAATTATAACTGGTCCAATACTAGATAGACGCTCATTTATATCCTCCTTTGAAGCTGATATATCGTAAAATACTTCTTTTTCTAAATTGTCTTCTAACTTATTTTTTAATTCTTCTATATTTTTCATTCTAGGTGGCCATTCAAGGTGGTATTTTTTAACAACTTTTGTAGTTATATTTGTATATTTCTTGATATTCTCGTGCAAAGATACCTTGACGAGAGATTCAAGAAAGGTATCATGACATTGGAATTGATCGCCGTGAATAATACATAAAAGTGGCTTAGGATCGGGGTTATTGGACAATATTTTGAATGCTTCTGTAAACTTTTCATATTGATTTCTCCGATTAACAAGGTAAAGAAGCAAAGGAGGAATATCACGACCTTTTTGCAAGTTATCGCGACGCTTATTGAGACCTATTAACCTAGCTCTTAATGCTCGTTCATTCTTGATTAATCCCAGTGGAACATCTGTAGGAATATAGTCGGATATACGTTCCTCAATCAGAAGTATATTTTTTTCAGTGTTTTCAATTTGTTTTTCAATAGATTCAATCTCATCCATTACCTTACAATGCCAATTTTTAAACGTTTCCTCTCAATTTCTGTTCCAACTTAGTTATTTCCGCTTCTATCCGACGTTTATTTTTAACAAGTCCTAATGGAATATCAGTAAACTCAACAAATTCAGTCATCCGTTCTTCAACCAGCAGAAGATTTTCACGATAGTTGGCCAACATCTGTCGCCAGGTAGCCACCTGTTCAGCATCTAACCCTGGTGTAATAGATGGAACATTAGTTGCCCATTTTGGCAACGGACGCACACTTTTCTCCCCTCCAGCATACCAAGCTAAAACAAAGTTATCTTCTAAATTACTAACCTTGATAATAGGATGCTGTTTATCACTTGTACGTTCTGGGACTTTACGTCCTACCCACATAGCAATATCCAACACACGAGCATAGCCGTCTTTTTCAGAAGCACCATAACCAGCTAAAGCTTCCAGCAACGCTGTTGTAAAGACACTGTATGGTTTTCCCGTCCAAGAAACTTCATCTTTTCTTGAAGAAGCAAGTATAACCCTACCACTACTGCTGCCCAACTGAGCGATCGCCTCTGGTGGCAAAGGTGATTTAACCACTCCCTTAGCTTCTGCTTGTCCGCCAGCATGACAGCAATCTAGAAGTACCAATAATTTCTTAGCTTTAATAGCTCGCAGATGCTCGGTGAAGGTTTCACCACGAATCGCTGTACCCTCCAAATCTCCCAGATTATAACCGTAAGGCATCAAATAATAATCCGGTGTTTCAATTCCATGGCCAGAGAAATAAGCGATCGCTGTATCATCCTCTCCCGTGGTTTTAGCTAACCAACTCAAAGCACATAGAACATTGGTACGGTTTGCATTTTCTTCTGTTAGTAAACGCACTTGCTCAGTAGGATAGGCGCAACGAGATGAATCACGCAAGAGATTTGCAACAGCAGTAGCATCATCAACCGTGACTGGCAAATCAGCACCCACTCCGACAACAACAGCGTATCCTTGTTTGAAAATTTGGGACATAGTTATCCTTTATATCAACATTTATACTGGCTTTGATAATATTATAACTGATTTGACATCCTCTCCGGCCTGAAGGCGTGGAGATTCCTACTGATCTCTTCCTTCTTCCCTCTTCCCTCTTCCCTCTTTCCTCTTCCCTCTTCCCTCTTCCTTCTTCCTTCTTCCTTCTTCCTTACCAACTACAACCAATTACCAACAAGAATAAATGATGACCAATAATAGGGTTGATCGTAATCTGCATTTAATTCTATTTCTCCTTTGATAAATCTCATCTGAACTTGACGCAGTGCTTCCGCTTTTCTGAGTTGTGAACTACCAGACTGCAATAATTGTTGATAAAACTGTTTCATGAATTCTGCTGTAGAGCCATCATTAACGTTCCATAAACTCCCTAGAACACTACGAGCCCCTGCCCGAATGGAAACTCCGGCCAAACCTAATGCTGCTCGCGTATCTCCCACTGCCGTCTGACAAGCACTTAAAATTAATAATTCGATCGCTCCCTCCGATGGTGTCAAATTCCTAGTCTGAAGTAGTAGATCTAAATCTCGAACATTAATACGTTCGTTCCAGCCTAAAATGAAGGTATCATCTGGATTAGAACTAAATTGTCCGTGAGTTGCAATATGGATGATGTTAAAAGGTTCAGAATTAATCTGAGCTTGAATGTTAGTTTTCGTGAATTTTTCATCTGCTAATTTTTCAGATTTTGGTACAGTTTTTTCAATAGCTTCTAGTTCCTGTTGAATATTGGGTAGGGAACTAAAACCCTCCAATTCATAACTAGGTGCTTTTTGACTTGTTCCGGCAGTTAATACTCGTAGCTGCTCCTTTAATAAGGGTTTGGGTTTGACTAATTGCAAACCCGGTACTACTGCAATTGCATATCTTTCCACGAGATAACGTTCGCGATCGCTATCATATAATACAGACATGGGAATATTTCTGAGTAACCCATCTAAGACAAAAACTAGGGTTTTGATTTGACTTTTATCGCGTTCTAAATCTACTTCCAAATCTGCTTCAAAGGGTTTGATTAACCACTGATAAAGTTGATTAGATGGCAACTTAACTTTGCTGCTTCCTGTTAGAGTTGAAATGTAAATTCTCAGATTAAATAAGTTTTCCTTAAATTGTGCAGCAAAGTTTTTATTGCTCACTGAAGCATAACGAAAATTGTCAGTTCCCGGCAATTTGAGAATCACACTTAATTGATTATCTAATAATATTGGATAAATAACCGCTGAATTTTTATCAATTTTATCTATATTAATATCCTCAGCATTAACACAAGCATTTTGGAAAAAATTATCTAATTCTGCTAATTGTAGAGATTCAATTACCTTCTGAGCTGCTTTTATATAGGACAACTTTGGTTGATTTGAATTAATTTCAGGCTGAAGTAATAGTGCTACAAGTTTTCTGTATAAAGGTTCAATATTTGCCCGAAAATCAAACTGAATATCTCTATTTAAAGCTACCAAGTTGCGTCGTAAAATTTGCAGGGTATTAAAAGCAGATTTATAAGCCAAAAGTGCTTCTGAGGAATCTCCTTGTTGGAGAAAAATATCTCCCAATTGTTCTTGGAGTTGATAAGCAATATCTGAAGCAGAGATTTTTTGAGCGATCGCCAAGGCTTGATTTGTCAAATTCAGTGCATTTTCTAGTTTTCCAATGTTTTGATGCAATTTTCCTTTAATTCCAATTGCATAAGCTTCTAAATGATAATTATGGATGATTTTTGATTGTTGAATTGCTTGATTGAGGAATTGTTCATTAATAGTATTTGGTAAAGTTAATTCGGCAAAATTATTCTGTATTTGAGCTAAATTTGATTTAGCATTTATTTGTTCAAAATTTATCAAACTTTCTGCTAATTTAATTGTTGCTTGAATTGAATGAGGAGAGGGATTAATTTTATTTAAAGTTTGAATAATTTGAGGTAAAGTATCAATCTGAAATTGTACATGAGGTTGCAGCCAACTATCACCATAACTCTTCTGCCATTGCCTGTCTAATTCAAGTAAGAGACTAAGATGATTAATAGTTGCCTGAATTTTAATTAATTCTTCATCAGAAATAATCACTGCTTTTTCATAATAAGATAAGCCTTGGATAATCGCTTGTCTTTCTGCTTTTCCTCTGAGCCTAAAATTAGCAATTCCTTGAGCTTGAGAAAGAATTGTATTTCCTAAATTTAGCAATAATCGACCTTCAATATTTTGAGAATTTACTAATGGAAAACTAGCTTCTAAAACCCTTTGAGATACAGCCAATTTACCCAATACACGCAATCCATTTCCCAAACTTTGTAGACCTTGAAAATTTAGATTATTATTTGATGTATTAAATCTCGGCAAAACATTTTTTAGGTCACTTTCCGTCAAGCGTTCACATTGTAAATCATTGCCAAATGCTTGTAGCACAGTATCACAGGAACGTCTATAAAATCCCAGACTTGTTAATGCTTGAGCTTGATTAACTTGACTTCTAATTGCACCAATACGATCGTTATTTTTTCGATAAATAACTTCTGCTTGTTGCCAAACTTCCAATGCAGCTTCCGCCCTTCCCTGCTGTAAAAATTGGACTCCTTGATTAATTAAACTAGAAGGAGAAGATTGTGCTAAAATAGGAGATAAAAAATTAATTCCCAGACTGAGACAAAAACCAAATAGAGCGATCGCTATCCACTTTAACATCCCGATATTTAGTCTAATTTTATTAGGAATAAATTGATAAATTTTTTTGAATAGATTCTGCATTTTGGTTAAATTTCCTCAAAAAGAATCTCTACAGTATTTTTACGAGGCCAATAATGGCCACAATTATTACACCAATATTCACGGTATAGCACTTCTCTAATTTATGTCGATGAAAAAATACCGACCACATTGCTGTGATCGGCTCCCTGGGTTTATTCTTCTTCTGTTTTGTCGCTTACTAGAAGTTCTGCTTCTCCACTCAAAATCCTGACTACCTCTTCTTCTAAAGCACCCATCTTCCCCAAGACTTTTGACTTATATTCGTTATTTTCCTGAAGTCCTTGTACTAATCTGTCTCCATGAGCTTCTATATATTTAATATGTTCACGTTGCAACTCTTGAAGTTGTTCAAGAATTTTCCCAAGAGTTTCGCATTCCCCCCCGGTGAAGATTCTTGCCTTACCCACTGTTCTATTAGTTCGCTCCGACTCAGGCCCAACGCTTTCGCCATCTGTCCCAACCTTGTTTTTGCCTTGGGAGTCAAGCTTATTTCCAAGCTTGTTTTCTTCTCGTCGTAATTTGGATGTCTCGCCATTTGTTTTGTTAGCCATTGTATACGGATAGAAAAATTTTATCTGAACCACTTGACTTATTCCATCCGGACACTTAAAATAATAAACAATACAATCCGGATTTAATTTCCAGGAGGTGATGCCCAACAAAGCAGTTCAAACAGTTAAAACCTAAAACTTACAGTGATTTTCATTTGGGTAGACCACAGTAGAGGCGAATGGCATTGGCTAACGCCAAGCTCCGCTAACGCCCTAACGGGGTTTTGGTTGTAGCGATATGGTTTATCAATCTGAAAAGTGCTGTAACTGATTTATACGAATTAAAAGAGGAAGCTTCAGACCCAAATTTTTCGGTGAAGTTGGGGATTATATTATCTGAGTTGAAAGATTTTGCCTTGGTGTTGACCTGTGGCGAGTTGGGCGTATTAGTCGTGTAAAATTTTTGGCTTGAAAAAATACCGACCACATTGCTGCGATCGGCTCTCTGGATTTATTCTTCTTCTGTTGCTGCTTCTTCTGGAAGCTTTTCGACCTGTTCCAATAGGCGGCTGATTTCCTTTTCTAGTGCTGCTGACTTTTCTAAAAAACTAGCTTTCTTATTTTTATGATCTGTTAGTCTTTTTTCTAATCTTTCGCCATGATCGTCTATGTAACTCAAAGCTTCGTGCATTACTTCCCGGAACAGGCCAAGTATTCCCCCAATAATTCAACGGATTCCAGTTTGTCCCATGCTTTTATCCACTTCTCTAGTAATTCTCCTTGACTGGTGTTCAAAGCTTCTGCTATCTGTTTCAACCTTCGCCGAGATTCTGGCGTTATCGTCAAGTTGATTCGTTCTTTTCTCACTCCATGAATTGGATGTCTTGCCATGTCCTTTTAAAGTATTCATTGTTTCTGTATAAAAAGATTCTAACTAAACTCTTGACAACTATTGTATACAGAAGTTATTATGAAATTATATTCATACAGAAATAATTCCCAGGAGGTGACGCCCAACGGAGTAGTTCAAGTAGAATTTTTGGCATGAAAAAATACCGACCACATTGCTGCGATCGGCTCCTTGGATTTATTCTTCTTCTGATTGAAAATTCTCTAGTTCTGCACCCTCAAGGAGTTGAACTAATAAAACTTCTAGATATTGCATGTCCCGATCAATCTCGGATTTATGGACATTATTTTCCGCCAACCGCTTTTCTAGTCTTTCGCCATGAGCCTCTACATACTTTAAATGCTTGCTCTCTAGATCCCTTAAGCGGTCAAGAATTCCCCCAATAACTGCTTTTGAGACTGCAACATAGCTTGTTTTACCCAGTTTTCTATTAGTTCGCTTTGACTCATCCCTAAAGCTTGAGAAATCTGTTTTAAGCGTGCTTTTGTCGTTGGAGTCAAAGTTAAAGTTATTCTCCCTTTGCTCTCTCCATGTATAGGCTTCCTTGGCATTGTAAGTTTTTCTCTTTTCCATAATAAACTTGTAAATTTATTTTATCTAAATCTATTGACACTTCAATTTAATGATACTACTATAAAAAAATAAATAATAAACGTGTAGTATTTTGAGGAGGTGACGCCCAACGGAGCAGTTCAAACAGTTAAAACCTAGTGCTTAAGTGATATAAGCACACTTGTTCTCAGTGACTATCTAATGGATATCTTTCGGGATGGGGTTAGATATCCTTGCTTCATCCCTTATTTACTAACCTTAACTTTTTCTTACTTTCTTACTTATGATTGGAAACTTATACAACCACGGATTCGAGATACCTTTTAATGACCCAGAACTTCCTCAATGGGCAGATGGCCATCTAGATAAATTTTGCGATTTGTTTTGGCACGAAACCTGGAAAAATGGCGATGATGCGATCGCCTCTCTGGAAATAGATATGCTGGCCGATAGATATGCCTATATCAAAGAGGGCATGGCCTTGAGAGCTTTTCAGATTTACAAACTTTATCAAAATTTAGGGTTTAAGACCTTTAAGCAATATTGCGTAAAAGGTTTGAAAAAATCGGTCTATTACGTCAAACGAGTCATTAAAGCTGCTCAAATATCTTGGTCATTGATGCTGGAAGGATTTACCGAATTGCCAGACAACGTATCTCAAGCTACAAGATTAGCCAATTCTGTCAGTCAAGTCAGCGAGGAAGTTGATAAAACTACGAGCTGTTGGCAGGACGTGCTAGATAAAGCAAAGGATCAATCTAAACCCATTACAGCAAATTACATAGAAACTACTATTACTGGGGAAACTCCACATCCCTTAGCCACAGCAAAACTACCCAGAGATGTCTGGGACAAATTAAAAGCTCAGGCCAAACGACAGGGAGTCAAGCCAGAAAAATTACTTGAAGAGATTGTGGGAAATTATTTGCACCCAAAACCAGAGTCTGATCCAGAGACAGAAACAGTAGACGAGCCAGAATCTAAAAACAATGAAAAAGGTCTTACGTCAAAAACACCTGAGATTAAAGCTTGGGAAAAAGATTTACAGGACTTAGTCCAGGAGCGTTTGACAAAAGAACCTAATTATCAAACAACCGCAGACAATTCCACATTTGCTAGAACGAAAAAGGGGAAGAAGAAACAGAAAAATAAAACCCATCCTCCTGAGCAGTACGATCGCGAGAGTCCACATCAATCAACGGAATTCCATAATCCAACCGCATATTAATCTTATTCCATAACTTAACCTGCAACCCCACCCCTACTGCTGCCAAAGCATTAGTCCCCGACACCTCCTCGCCATAACTATTCCAGGCCACCCCACCATCAATAAATGGCACTACCTGAAATAACCTATTCTCCCCTGATATCCATGGCACAGGCAATCGCAATTCCACCGTACCCAAGGCCCCATTATCAGTCAAACGAGTATCTTGACGATAACCCCTAACACTCCTGTATCCTCCTAAACCAAACCTTTCTAATGGCACCAACTCTGATGGCGATAACTGCACATCTGCTCCCACTACTAATAAAGTATCTGTTGCTAACTCACGCACCCATTGTCCCTGACCACGCCAATAAAAAAACCGACTATCTGGTTCATCACTATTCACCGTCGCATCCAATATTCCCAACCCAATATTAAACTGGGAATTCAGCGCCAAAACCTGATTATCTCCTCGTAATTGATAATCTTGGAAAAATTGCAATATTGATAGTTTAGTCTCACCATCATCATTAGCACCTGCTGATAATGGAAAGTTTTCTCCTAAAACTGATGTTTGACTATCTCGCCTTGTTGCACTTACCCCCACACTAAATTCTTGCCTTGGTGTTTGTATTATTGGTTGACGAAAAGCTAATTTGTAGGTGCGAGAATTTGACTGAATATCCAGCCTTTCAAAAGGTGATTCTATTACTTCATTATCCTGATAGCGGTAAAACATTTCTATGCGACCATTGCGAGAATTTACAGGAATTGCATAAGATAATTCTACTAGATCGCTGCCGTCGGTGTTGGTATAGAGAGTATTGAAGCTGTCACCCATACCTGTGAGGTTGCCATGACCTACTTCTATTCCTCGCCGAAAAGTTCCGACACTTGGTACTCTGCCGTTATTACTGATGGCTGCTATTCGCCAGGGGTTAGCGGTGACGACTTCCACTTCTAATACACTTGTATCTGGTCTAACTCCTGCTGAGAGTTCCGCTGAGATATTGTCAATTAATGGATCGAGTTGTAATAATTGTAAGGCTGATAGCAGTTTGTCTTGATTAATGGGAGCTATTGTTGCTTTTTCTAAGCGACTTTTGATATAATTTTCATTTAATCTGCCTTCTATCTTAATGTCAATTTCATCAATTTTTCCTTCTACTACTTGGATAGTAACTACTCCGTTTTCAGTAACGGTTTGCGGAGGGATAAAAGCACCTGATGTGATGTAGTTATTTTTGGTGTAATATTCTGTAATGGCAGTGCGAGCTGCTATCAGTTGGTCGAAGGCGATGGGTTTGTTGAGGTATGGTGTGAGTTGTTGTTGTAGTTCTTGGTTGCTAAATTTTGTATTACCTTGAAAGTTGAATTGTTGAATGGTTACTTGTAGAGATTGAGAATTAGAAGATGGAATTATGTCTGTAGTGCTGGCAAGTAAATAGGGTTGAAGTTGTTGAGAATTTATTTTTTCGCAGTTGGGAGGAGTTAACCAGGGGCGAACAGGTATGACAGTATTTGGGTTGACGATGAGTTGGATACCGTTTGGTGTAGATTCCCATCCTTGAGCTTCGATAAATTCTGGTTCTGATGGGATGACAATGTTTTCAGGGGTAGCAGGAGTTTCTTCTTGGGATATGTTATGGGGAGTGAGAAAATCTCTGGGACTAGGAGGTAAACCTCCCTGACCTGTAATAGTGAATTCACTGCCTTCTCCTCGTTGACATGGGTTTTGGTCTATCAGAGCTGAGATGTCTTCGATAGTGTCGTCAAATTGTACGAGTCCGTCACTGGGGTCTACTTCTGGGGTGTTGAGGTTGACTTCCCCACTGAATGATGCTCCAAGTTCTGAGGTGGCAGTGATGTCACTATTATTTGTTTGTTGGGGGCGAAATTCTGTGCCGAATATGCCTGCTGCAGTGATGTTGATGCGACCGCCGAAGGCTGCTTGAGCGTTGGCGGAGATGTCGCTATTTTCTAGGGCGACTAGGTTTTCGGTGTTGATTTCTATGTTGCCTCCGGTGGCTGCTCCGGTGGCGTTGGTGGTGATGTTGCTGTTGTTGCGGAGGATGAAGTCTTTGTTGTTGTTGATGATGATGCTGCCTTGGCCTGCTGTGGTTTCGGCGTTGAGACTGCCTTGGTTTTCGACGAGGATGTTGTTGCTGTTGATTTCTAGGTTGCCTGCTGGTTTTTGGGTTTGGGAGCTGACTGTGATTTCGGCTTCATCCCGAATCTTGAAATTTTCGGTGTTGATAATTAATGTTCCTCCTGCTCCTGTTCCTTTATCTGTTGCTTCTGCGGTTAATCTACTAGGAGTCTGCCCAGCAGAAGTTCCTATTATTTCTAGGTTTTTAGCTGAAATGGTTATATCTCCTGCGTTTCCTTGACCGGAGGTGCTAGCTGTTATTCGGGCTCCGTTTTGGATTTGTAGGTTTGTTGTGTTGAGTGTTATGTTTCCTCCATCACCTATTGCTTCTTCTTGTACTGAGGCTGTGATTTCACTGAGTCGTCTATCATCAGCAGAAGTTCCTATTAGTGTTATATCAGTGGCAGAGATAGTTAAATCTCCTCCATCTCCTTGACCAAAAGTATCTACACCTATCTTAGCTCCATCTTGTATTCGTAAAGTTTCTGTTTCTAGGATCATAGTTCCTGCATTGCCTTTTGCCTCTACTCTTGCTACTGAACTAAACAAACCACTAGGAAACTCTTCACCCTCAGCAGTTGTTCCTGTGCCAATGAGTTCTATATTTTTAGCAGAGATAATTAAATCTCCTCCATCTCCTTGACTTCTAGTACCAGTTGCGATCTGTGCTCCATCTTGTAGTCGTAAAGTTTCTGCTTCTAGTCTAATAATTCCTCCATTGCCTTTTGCTTCTGGTGTTGCTACTGAGCTAAACAAAGCACTAGGAAATCGCTCATCAGCAGTTGTTCCCGTAAGTTCTATATTTTTAGCAGAGATAGTTAAATTCCCTGCATTTCCCTGACCTCTAGTCAAAGTACTGATCTGCCCTCCATCTCGTATCAGTAGATTTTCTGTCTCAAGCTTTAAATTTCCTCCATTTCCTTCTGCTTCTGGCTTCGCTACTACACTAATTAAGCTACTAGCAGAAGTCTCAGCACCAATAATTTCTATGTTTTTAGCAGAGATAATTAAATTCCCTGCATTTCCCTGACCAAAAGTGCTACTGCTGATTTCTGCTCCATCTTGAAGCCGTAAATTTTCTGTCTCAACCCTCACACTACCTCCATTCCCCATTTTTTCCAATTTCATTGCTCCCTTTACTGCCAATTCCGGTGGCACTACTAAAGCAAACAAACCACTGGGAAAATCATCAGAAGTACCAATTAATTCTATATCGGTGGCAGAGATAGTTAAATTTCCTCCTTTTCCCTGACCAAAAGTGGTACTAGAGATCTGCGCTCCATCAAGTACCCGTAAACTTTCTGTCTGGATTCTGATATTTCCTGCATTTCCCTCCCCTCCCAACTTTACGATACCGCTGATAATCGTCGTGTTCCGATTCCGAGCAAATAAATCAGCAGGACCTCCTACCAGTTCTACATCAGTAGCAGAGATAGTTAAATCCCCTCCTGTTCCCTCACCTAATGTACTAACACTTATCTCACCTCTTTCTCTTAGACGTAAGTTTTTTGTCTCCATTATTAAATTTCCGCCTTTACCTGTTCCTCCTTCAGCTACCTCTACCGTAATACCACTAAAAATTTCACTGTCAGGAGTTGTTCCTAGTATTTCAATTAACTCAGAGGCTCTAATAGTTGATGTGTCCCCATCTTCCCCTGCCAAAGTATTTGCTAAAATTCTTGAACCATCTCGGATTTCAAAATGCCTACTTTGAATTTGAAAATTTCCCGCTCCCTCTCCACTCACGTCCAAAGAGCTGGCTTGAGATAGTTGAATGATGCCAAATACAGGTATTTCTTCATAGTTGAGAGCGCTGGCAGAATTAGTGATTCCTACCACACCACCCTGAACGCTTCCTAGTTCAATTCTCCCCCCTTCTGAAGTGAGGTTTCCCCCTCTCAAGAATATATCTCCTCCAATTAGAGCTAACGTTTGACTTGGTGCAACTTGCAATCCTGCATTTCGGTTTTCTCTGATGTAAGAAAAGGTATTCGGATCGAAGCTCAAATTATGACCTTTTCCCTCTACCTGAATATTTCCTGGATTTTCTGGCAATCTCAACCCAATGGGAACGTTAACTGTTAGTAACGGAGGAGCTTGGGGGTCTGAAGTGGCAAATTCAAATCCATTTGCAAATAAGATGCTATTGGCGGTAGCTCCATAAAAGGAACCCCCAATGTCTAATTTGGCATCTGGTCCAAAAATTATGCCGTTGGGGTTGATGAAAAATAGATTGGCATTTCCGAGTACCCCCAAAGTTCCTAATATATTAGAGATGTTATTTCCTGTGATACGAGTCAGAATATTTGCAACTCCATCGGGGTTGGTAAAGTAAACTCCTCGTCCCTGTTGAATATTGAATTCTTGAAAACTGTGAAATAGGTTGGCTCCTCTTTGGGTACCACCGTCTATGCGATCGCTCTCTATTCCTTTGATATTGATATTGGGGGTAACGACTGATTTTTCTTCTCCCAAGGTGCTATCTGGTTGCAGTTGAGCAATGGCTGGCGATATGCAAAGTCCCCCATACCCTAATGTCAAATACATTAGTGAAAAAATAGTAAAGATTGAAAATTTATTCAATGATAGCATTTTCATATCACTTTCAATACTAAAAACAGCAGATTACAGGTAAATAGAGTACAGTACCTGATTTGATCGATTCCCAGCATTAAAAAACTGGTTTACCAACTCTTATTACTGTACCTTATAAACCTGCAATATACTTTTAGGTATTAAGAAAGTGTTTGATTAGGTATTAGACATCTCCTCCAAAAGAGGGAGTAGGGAGTTGTAGATAGGGGGAAAGAACTAATAATTTCTGTACAATAATTGATTTTATTTTTTCTTTTTGGAGATGACTATTATTGATACTGTTGACTAACTTTTTAGTTAAGGGAAAGGTGTTCCTCCACCTGTTCCTCCGCCACCGCTACCGCTACCACTCCCAGGGTTAGCTTGGGCTTGTTTCTGTATACCATCTACAATGGATTCGAGTTCACCTAATTTC
>NZ_JAAHHG010000017.1 GCF_010692555.1 Okeania sp. SIO3B5
GGATAAGCTCGGGTAAGACTGCCGTTCAACCCAACCTACTAGCTCAGTCCTCACAATTCAGGAGATTCAGTTACAGAATAGGGGAAAAGGTAGAAAAATACTTCCATCCCCCTTGCTCCCCCACTCCCCCACTCCCAACTATACAATAACTATTCAACCGGATTCTATATTATTTGGGCGAAAGTACTAGAGTCAGAGTAATTAATAACACTGCTACAGAGAGTATTCCCACAAATAATAGAGCTTTGCGATAAGCACGAGCGCTACTATCTAATATACCTGGATAAAATTTCCGTAGTTGCCCTGTTTGATATAACTGCTCTAGGTAATAGCTGTCGTAACGAGCCATCCGAGCAAAAGGTAACTCTCCCTGAGTGCGTTGAGGTAAAATTCGGCAACGTTGATAGGGAACAAAGTTATAGCCAAAATACTTGTCATATTCTTCGCTGTTTAACAGATCATTGACAAAACCCTGAAGTCCTTTTGTTGCCAATACAATAGACCAAGCAAGTTTCTCTTTATTGTTATAGACAGGGCGTCCTAAAACCCTTTGAATACAAAGCTCAACACAACGATAGTTACTGTTACTATCATAGATCAGTTGCCGGAATGACTCAGAAAGCAACAAACCTTGAATGAAATCTTTCATTGTGATCTGACCATTGCGCAGTTGAGACTCCAGAGCAACCTGTCGATGAGCTGCTATAATTTGCTGCTCATTGAAAATTTGCCGATAGGCTGCCCAGATAATCTCATCCATCTCTGTAGCAGTGGGCAGGTTCTCTAAAGTGTATTGTATAGGATATTCATCTCCAGGGACATCAAATTTTTGAACCCGATGGTTTTGACTAGAAAGTGGGTAGTACATTAAAGGAATTGTCATTGATAAAATCCTGTAAAAACTAAAAATTATAAGACTAGACTATACCATAAGAGTTAATTACCGAAAAATGCCTAAAAGATTGTTTGTAAAGTTTTGTAAGGGAAAGGAGCGCCTTTAATTTGGTTCTTTACTCCAAACTTTGTTCTCTGAAATACTCAATATACATCTCCAGAAGCGAAGTTTTTGCCCAGGTAGTACAAGGGTTTGAGATTAATTATCAGAGAGTTATAAATTGGTGAGGAGTAAAAACACTTTATAATTATTTACAAACAGTCTCTAAGTAATAGAGTTTCGACTTAGTTAACAATTTGCGCAATTTAGCGACATAATACGCTAGTTCTCACACGCAAGTAGTAACGAGGGTGAAATTTGTATCTTCTGCACTAATCCCTGCTATTCGCATTTCTGGCAGTCTATCTATATAGACGTAGACCTATCCTGAAATCCCGCTTCCTACTAGGAACGGCGTAGTAATGGTTTGAGGACTTTTTTAGTTATGTTAATTGACAAAGACTTAAATGTAAGTATAGAGTGTAGAGATGCGGTTGGCTTGACCGTTAATGCCTGTGGATGAGTAACCGCCGACGGCCTCACAAGAAGCAGGAAGTAAACAGCCTCCTATGGTCGGAGCTACGCTATCAATTTGTCACGTTATGTGACGCTTTGTGTCAGTTTTATAGAGCAGGAAACATAGTAAATATCCGATGAACTAAGGCAGCTATGCTGAAAGCAGAGGGCAGAAGGAACAATTGGATGGGGTTTTTATACCCTTGTTCCCCTAAAGGTAACAGACGAGTCAGAATTCCCTTCTGCTTTCTGCCTCCTGCCTTCTGCCTTTCCTGATAAAAATTAGGAATATTAACTTCTTTCCCTATTCCCCTGCTCAAGCAAACAAAGTTACAAAATACCAGATCGCCCGATTTCTATAAGGATAAAGCAGGCAAAAATCACACCGCCTATTCCTCCAATGAGAAAACCAGAGGTAAACAGACTCCATTGCTGATAAGTTTGCAGGTTCTCCGGCAAAACGCCTCTTGGTTTACTAGAACCTTGAAACACTGCTACTCCATAAACAAACAGACAGATACTTAAAATTACTATCAGTCCAGATGCACTACCACCTCCAGCTAGAAGAGCTTGGTCAGTGTTACGCAATGGTCCGAGTTTGAGAAAAGGCCCTAATAATAGGTAGCCGTGAGCCATGCCAATTTCGAGACCCCGTGCAATAGGAGATAAACCATTCCGATAAATTGGCAAGTTCTTAACCCAAGTTAGGGTAAGTTGACTGGAATTAATTGGGGTTGCCAAATTACCCAACTGGGGATCGTTTTTGAAAGGTTGTACAATACCAGTAACTAGAGATTCGTTATTAAACTGAGTGTCTCCATAGAGCGCACCGGGATTGAACTTCATATTACTGAAGACAAATCCACTGGCGATCGCTCTAGCTCTGAGACCGTGCCAAAAGTGACCTGCTAGCAGCAAACAGGCAAAGATGAGTTGGAACAACATCAACCAGGTACGAGGAGTAATTGTACCATCAACATTAGTCACACCTACAGGACCATAAAATACTGAAGGATAGACTGTATCATTCACCCAGACAAAGTAGGCAGCGAAAAAGCCCATGTAAGCCAGAGCTGCCTGACTATAGGCAAGATATGCCTCTCCTGACCAGACAAACAGACCTTTAGCCCATTTTGTAGGAGCAGTAGTGATATGCCAGAGACCACCCAAAATGCAGATAGCACCAATCCAGATATGACCGCCTACTACATCTTCTAAAGAGTTGACAGCAGCCATACCTTTCAACGTCCAGCCATCAGGGGTGATACCAACGAGGTAACCGAAGATAGTCTGTGGGTTGAGAGTAGGTTGAGTAATTAGTCGCACATTGGCGATCGCCGGATCGTACAAACCTTCAAAATACATAGCTTTGGCTACTAGCAAAAATGCTCCCATCCCTAGTAGCAGTAGATGAATACCAAGGATAGTAGTCATTTTTTTGCCATCATTCCACTGATAGCCAAATCCCTTTTCATCAAGTTTGTCAGGTCCAAGCACGGCATGAAAAATGCCACCAGCGCCTAGAATTGCTGAACTAACGAGATGGATAACACCAATAGCAAAGTAGGGATAAGTATCAATAATTTCACCATTGGCTCCAACCCCTATACCCAGAGTCGCCATATGGGGCAGCAAAATCAGCCCTTGGTCGTACATGGGTAGACTAGGCTCGAATCTGGATAGCTCAAACAGAGTCATTGCTCCAGCCCAGAGTACAATCAAACCTGCATGAGCAATGTGCGCTCCCAATAACTTTCCAGATAAATCAACAAAGCGAAAATTACCTGCCCACCAAGAATAGGGTTCTTGGGAATTACTAACATAGTTCGTAACATCAACATTATTATCTGTTGAAAAGCCTATAAACCTTAATGGATTTGATTTAGTTACAGTCATTTCAGTTATCAGTTATCAGTTATCAGTTAGCCTCCTATCGGAGGAGCTACGCTATCAGTACCTCTAGTTAAAGTCAGAGGCTTGAAATATTGAACTTGATTTTTTTTCCTTGAAAGGGGAGGCTTGAGACCTGATTTTTTGGTCATAACTAGCTTACTTGACCTCTTGTCAATGTGACTACTCTGCCTTCGGTGAAGCTATAGCCTGCTGCTCGTAAGGCGTGGAATAGGTGTCCTTGCAGGAAGAAAAATCCTAACCAGAAGTGAGCATTAGCTAACCATACTCTTGCAGTCAAGGCTCCATCAGAACTAACAAAGACAGGAAAGCGATCGAATACCAGAGTCAAAGTTGGTCCGAAAAATTCTGTGGGAAATACTAGAGAGTTAACAGACACAAACAATGTTGCTACAAATGCCATTAAGCTGACTGCGCCAATACTGTAAGACAAATATGCTTCTCCTGACCAGACAAATAAGCCTTTAGCCCAGTCAAAGGGCACAGTGCGAATATGCCAGATACCACCCAAAATGCAGATAGCACCAATCCAAATGTGACCGCCTACTACATCTTCTAAAGAGTTGACACCAGCAAGCCAGAACTTCCCTTCTGTACCTAACAGGTAGCCGAAAATGGTAGTAGGATTTAGAGTGGGACTTGATATTACTCGTACATTTTGAACTACTGGATCGTATAACCCCCCGAATGCCATCGCTTTTGCTACAAGTAAAAAGGCTCCGATTCCTAACAATACTAGATGGATGCCCAAGATAGTTGTCATTTTGTCTGGATTATCCCAGCTATAGCCAAAGAAGGAAAATTTGTCTTCTAGCTTGGCAGGGCCTCTGAGAGCATGGAATATACCACCTGCTCCTAAAAACGCCGAACTAATCAAATGTAGTACCCCAATCACAAAGTAGGGGTAGGTATCTACAACGGCACCTCCTTCTCCAACCCCAAATCCCAAGCGGGCTAGATTAGGCAGTACAATTAAGCCCTGCTCGTACATCGGTAGGGAGGAATCAAAGTTGGCAACTTCAAACAAAGTAATAGCTCCAGCCCAGAGTACAATCAAGCCAGCATGGGCTACATGAGCGCCTAATAGCTTGCCGGATAGGTTAACAAGCCGAGCATTACCTGCTCGCCAAGGTATTTGTAGATTTTCATCAGTTGTGACAGTCATTGCTATTGTTCTCCTTCTTATAAATGATTGAACTTATATAGCGCTGTGCGCAGCTCATCTGGCAACAGGCAACAGGCAACAGGGGGAATGAATTGCTGATAATATAAGACTTTTAGCTATTTGGCCCCTCCTGCAATTTGTAAATATACCAGCGCTCATTGCTATACCGTTTCACGGAAGTCCAAATTCAAAATTCAAAAGTCAAAAGTCAAAAGTCAAAAGTAAGATTTATTAGAGCTTTGAAACTATAGAACTTTGAAACTATTTGTGACATCTTTAAAGTGAAATGGTATTAGATTCTGACTTCTGTTCAAACAGATGTAATAGGTGTAACATTCTTAGCCATAAAGTCAAAGAACGTTCCATAAAATGCTCTACGAGTAGCAGCTCGCGCTCGGTAAGCGTGCCATAAGTGTCCAACCAAAGCTAGGAAACCTAATCCAGCATGAATGCTAGCAAGAGCAGCTCGCACGGAGTTGCTGCCAATAGGACCGTAAAACACGCTAGGATAAACAATTTCGTTGGTGGAGACAAAGACAGCTACACTAAATCCTGCGATCGCAAGTGCCCCTAAACTGTAAGACAAGTAAGCTTCTCCGGACCAAATTAGTATTTGTTTTGCCCAACCTGTAGGCTTGGAAATAATGTGAAAGAGACCGCCTCCAATACAGAGTAGGCTGACCCAAACATGACCGCCTATTACATCTTCTAGGTTATCTACGCTAGCCATGCCAGTAATTGTCCAACCATTAGGGCTAAAGCCAAATAGATAACCGAAAATTCTCCCAGGATCGAGATTAGGCTGTACTAACCTTACTTGTTCTATTAGTGGGTCGTAAATACCACCTAAAATCGTTGCTTTAATGACCAATAGAGATGCTCCAACTCCCAACAGCACTAGATGAATACCTAAAATAGTGGTCATTTTGTTGCCATCTTCCCAGTCGTAGCCAAAACCTTTCTCATCAAGCTGTTTCGGCCCTAAAACTGCATGGTAGATCCCTCCTGCTCCCAAAACAGCAGAACTGATGAGATGCAGCATACCGATGACGTAGTAAGGATAGGTGTCGATCACTTGCCCACCTGCGTCTATACCAATACCTAATGTTGCTAGATGAGGTAGTATTATTAGTTTTTGCTCGTACATTGGTACGCCGGGATCAAAGAGGGATAGCTCGAACAGTGTCATGGCACCTGCCCATAGCATAATCAACCCAGCGTGGGCCACATGGGCACCTAGTAATTGCCCAGAGAGGTCTTTGAACCTGATATTGCCTGCTAATAAGGCTGCACCTTCTTCTTCAGTGGCCTCAAAATCCCAGCCTAGCGATCGCCAAACAGGTGTCCAGAAAACTCCACTGTTGTTAGTTGTAGACTCAGATATTTCAATGGTGCTGCTTTCTTGATTGCCAAGTGTTTGCATAGAGATTTGGTCCTCAATCTGATAAATATCAGTTCAAGAAGGCTCTATAGCAGTCCTAAATAATTTGTAAAAATCCCAAAGTAGAATAAAATTTTGACAATTATTATTCCTTTTACCTTTGCTCTGTTGGATATTTTCTACATAGCGGAAATAGGACTACTATAATTGAGCTTTATTATCAATAGTTTTATTTGAGCATAATTAAGATGTTTTATCAATAAAAAAATATAAATTTTTATGAAGAAGTATTTGTTACATCAATTGAATAGCAAGTAAGAAATACCAGTGAAATGCAGAGTGGATATAAGAAACAATCAGTTTATTAGCCCTAGTTGCAAGAAATGTTCGTAATGCACAATCCTTTTTTTTATGGGTGATAATATAGTTAGTTTATTCAAAAAATCGTTAACATTATCTGAAAATTGTTGAAATAAATTCTTAATAAATAACAAGATATATTTAGGACTTATATCATGTCCGTTTGTTTAATAGCGGTCTGGGAAAAACCTATCCTCTAGCTTCATTAGTAATGACAAGCACGATCGGTGTTTGTTAAAAATAGTATCAGCAAATAGCTAGTGCCGCTACGCGGAAGTCAAAAGTCAAAAGTCAAAAGTCAAAAGTATTGATTGGTAAGGCTTTTAGGATTTTTTAACTGGTCAGTTATTTCCGCCATCCTGCACTAGGCTATTTCTTAGGAGTCATATAAGACTTTGGCGTTGGTGAAACGAATAGGAAGAGCGATCGCAAACTCTGTACCTTTTCCTTGTTCGGAAATTACTTCTATGCTACCTCTATGCTTTTCAATAATTTGATAACAAATAGAGAGACCCAAACCTGTTCCTTTCCCTACTGACTTCGTCGTAAAAAATGGATCGAAAATCTTATCTTTAATTTCTGGCGGTATTCCAAGACCATTATCCTTGATTTTCACCATAACTTTCTCTTCAGCAACCTTTTCTGTTTGAATCACAATTTGTTTTGGTTGAATATCTGACTCTAGCATCGCATCAATACCATTAGCAATAATATTCATAAACACTTGATTTAATTGAGCTGGATAACATTCTACCAAAGGTAAATCTCCATAGTTTTTGATAACTTCAATTCCCTTTTTGAGGCGATGACTGAGAATTAATAGAGTGCTCTCAATCCCTATGTGAAGGTCTACTGGCACCATGTTTTTTTGATCTAGACGAGAAAAATTCCGTAGCGAGAGTACAATATTTTTAATTCGGTCAGTGCTCATCCGTATAGAAGAAATTATCTGAGGCCAATCATTGATTATATAACCAAGATCGATCTCGTTCATTAAATCTTCTATTTCTGGATGTAATTCAGGATATATTTTTTGATAAAGATGTAGTAAATCAAAAACCTCTTGTATATAATTCTGAAGTGGGTTGATGTTACCAGAAATAAAATTGATTGGGTTGTTAATCTCATGGGCAACTCCTGCCACCATTTGCCCAAGACTAGACATTTTTTCTGTTTGAATTAATTGCGTCTGAGTTTGTTTTAGTTCTTGCAAAGCTTGTGTGAGTTCATAACTACGCTTCTCTAGTTTTTGATGAGTTAACTTTAATTCTTGAGTATACTCTCCTACCCATCGTATAAGCTGATTTAGGGATATAGCTAATAACCCAACTTCATCAGTAGTGGTGACTTGAGCTTGCAGGTGAAAATTAGATTCTGCTGTCACCCTTTGGGCAGTCTTAGTTAACGTTTTGAGTGGACTGGCGATCGCTCGACTGGTATAGAATGCTAAAAAAGCAGCGATCGCTACTGATAGTACCATACTACCAATAATAATTTGGATTCGTAATATTTCCGAACGCACAAATCGCTGGTTGGCTTGATTTTGTTGTTTTTCTACAAGAGCTATTAGCTGATTTAAGCTTTCTGATAGCCTTTCAAACTGAACGCGAATCTCAATGGCTTTTTTCCCCGTATTAGCTGCCAACACTCTTTGCTTGGCAACTGGGATATCTTCTGGTTGCAAATTAGCCGGATTTATATCCTGCCAAATTCCCTGCATTAACTGAGTGTATGAATCCCATGTCTGAGTGTAACTTTGTAATATTTTCTTAAATTTTTCTGGTTCTGCTACTAATTGACTTGATTGAAAATCAATTATATTCTTGAGAGACTCTATTACTTGTTTTAATTGTTGACTCCGAGCCAAAAATTTAGTCGTTTCATACTGAAACCATACAGGGTTACCAACTACAGCAGCTAGCTGTTGGGGATGAGATTGCGCCTCCCAAATAGCGCTTTCTAACTCTTTTAACAGACTATAATTTTTTTGTACTAATCTTAGCTGCTCTTGGGCCTGTCTTTGATGGTAGTCTCCTACCATTAGCCCTAAACTTGTCCCTAGTACAGAAATACCAATCACCAGGGAATAGCCATAGCCAATTTTTTTGGCAATACTTAAGCCTCTACTCCATTTATCGATCGCAGAAAAAAGTTTCCCTGTTTTCATACTCTGTACCTCATCAGTAAACTATATATTCCTAATTACTTAATAAAATTCTCTTCTCCTATAGCTTTATACACCTCGCGAATCATGTCGTAATCACTATCTTCAGCGGGAACTAGGGTACCACCCTCATACTTAGAAGGTAAAGGTGGTATAGATAGGATTGCTTGCAGCATTTTTTCCTTATTTTTCAGCATCCGCTCGCGAATTTCTGCCACCACCATCGGTTCCAGTTTGCTACTAGCAATAAATACATCATTGGGCAGTCGCGGACTTTCGGCAAGTAGGAGGTAATCATTCTGGGAGACACCTTCTTGTTGCATAGTTTTTTCATATCTGTGCGAAGTTCTTCCCCACGCATCTACTTCACCATTTTTTAATGCTTTGAAATGATACTCTTTTGAGTTGAGAATGTTAACATCAGATTGTATATTTAATCCAGCATCCATCAGCATTTTTATTTGTCCAAGATAGCTCCCCGTGCTACCAATCTTACCTAACTCAATTGTTTTGTCTTTTAAGTCAGCTAATGACTTAATCTCACTGTCTTTACGGACTACGATGACTGCACGGTAAGTAGGTCGTGTTACTGCGACAATAGGCACTGCATTAGTTCTTGCTTTAATGATCGCATATTCTGATGGCCCCGCCAGAACTATATCTACTAAAGCCAACTGTAATGCTGTTGCTTCCATCAAACTATCAATGGGAACAAACTCAATTTTTGTCTCTAATACTTCTTCCAAGGCAACTCTAAATGGGGTATAATCACGCGGCCAATTTGCTAGACTTTGAATACCGCTCACCGCAAATCGTAGTTTTTCTTGATCTTTAAGAAGAGAATTATTAGAGTTTTTACGCTGATTGTTTGTAACTGTAGTACAACCAGCAACAAAGAGGAGAATATACCCAATAAAATAGCGTCGCAACATAGTTTTATTTATTTGTTTACTCAAATTATATATAGAAAATATAGAGGTTAATTGTTTGATTTTGGAGTACATAACTTCTGACTTCAAGCTATTTTGTATGTAATAAAGTATATAATATATAGTATAGCAAAAACGAGTTGGTGTTTGGCATAGACTGATGATCGACCTTAAACAGGGAAATATTTTTCCCACAGATGAGCTGTTGCCTATCTTGGTGTGCGTTCCCTGCTATACAATTTTTTTGAAAAGAAAAAGGGAGCAGAGAACATAAAATCTGGCGTTGGTGAAGCGCGTGTATGATATTAATATTAATTATTGAGGAGTCAACCCACCCCTCGCCCCTCCCCCTCCCAGGAGGGGAAGTCAGTCCTCAGGAGTCAACCCACCCCTCGCCCCTCCCCCTCCCAGGAGGGGAAGAAAGAAGAATAAAGAGGAATATAAGGAGAAAGTTTTTTGTTCGCGCTCTTATCCGGACATGATATCATACCTCTTTTCACCAACGCCATAAAATCTAAATGCGTCTTAGTTTACTCTACTCCCAATCAAAACTTATATAAATTTACTAGACATCTCCAGAAATTAAATAGGGTTTGCGCTCAAAAGTCTTTTAGTAGGGGTAGGATACAACCCACCCCTAACCACTCCAGTGGAGGGGAAGACAGGAGACAGGAAGAACGGGGAATGAGCGAGGAGTTAGGAGTAATATCATGTTCGGATGATCACTTACAATAAAGTCATTGCGACTGGAACGGAGTGGAAGGAAGCAATCTCAAGGGTTTGAGATATCTCTTCTATCTATATCCTAATCATAACTATTCAACCGAACATGATATAATACCATTTCTCTGTAACAATGCGCTTAATAATTCTTACCAAAACCTGAATATTACTAATAGCTGTTATCTTTTATTAAGCGCAACTTCATGGAGAATTGGTATAAGAATTGTAAGAATGATTTTTCTGCCCAACTATGCGCCTAAAATACTAACTTTTTGAGCGTTTTATACCAAGCGTGAAAAAAGAATGTTACGAATAATAAGTGGAATCAAAAGATTTGACAGTAGATGTCCCTTTGACGAAAAAGATAATTTACGACCTAAAAAATGGAATCGAAACCATTCATTATGACTTCTGATATCATGTTCGGTTGAATACTTACACTTTGGAAGAAGGAAGGCAGGAGGCAGCTATGCTGGAGGCAGAAGGGAAGAAAGGATTAAAAGGGATAAAGTTTTTTTATAACTGATTATCCGAACATGATATGACTCCTGGCTCCTGACTCCTAAGAAATGGCTTAGTTATTTGTAGCAACCATTTATTGAATGGGTATAAGCTATCAGCCAGCCTCCTCCGGAGGAACTGCGTTAACAGCTATTGCTTTTTTTAGTTCTAGATAAAAGCTTTACTAATTGAGTGAGAATTAAATTTTACGCTCTCTAGCTGGCTAAAACAGTCTATATATTAAAATCCCCTCATAAGAGCTGAGAGCTGACAGCTAATATCATGTTCGGTTGAATACTTACACTTTGGAGGAAGGAAGGCAGAAGGCAGCTATGCTGGAGGCAGAAGGGAAGAAAGGGTTAAAAGGGATAAAGTTTTTTTATAACTGATTATCCGAACATGATATAATAGCTGTTTGCGCAGCATTCCGCAGGAAATGCTTACTAGATAACTACCCTATAATAACCGGATTTAGTATAAGGAGCCATGTAAGAATAAGTTGTACAAATTTTATCTAGGATAAACTGTGAAATATAGCTTCCATCAAAAAAACTGTTCAAGTTATTTTTACACGGCTACTAACCTCTGCTATTGCTCCCTGCTCCCTACTCCCTAATATCATGTCCGGTTGAATACTTACACTTTGGAGTCAGGAAGGCAGAAGGCAGAAGGCAGAAGGCAGAAGGAAAAGAAAGGTTTAAAGGGAGAAGGTTTTTTATCACTAATTATCCGGACATGATATAACTCAAGGTTTCTACATTCTTTTTTACGCTTATGTCTACTGCTCGATCGCAGAGCCATAAATTTGCCAGAGCTGAATAAGATTATCTTGCGAAACACTTACAAGTTGTTTGCTATCTGGACTAAAAACAATTGCACCATCACCTTTGATACTTCTCAACAATTTTCCAGTACCAAGATCCCACAGATTGATATTACCATCCTCACTACTACTAGCAAGTATTTTTCCATCTGGACTAATTGCGATCGCCTTAATTGCCTGAGAATGTTTTTCCAGGGTATAACGTACTTTCCAGGTTTCTACATCCCAGACTAAAACCTTACTTTCTCCCTTCATAGCATGAGCAATAGTTTGCCCATCTTCACTGAAAGCGATCGCCTCTATGCCACCATTATTATTTGTATTGGGTATAGAAAGATTTCTCAACAGTTGCCCTTGCTCTGCATTCCAAAGTCGAATAAACCTCGGCCCTCCACTAGCTGCCATGCGCAGGCCACCAGCACCAAAAGCAATAGGTTGAGTGCCGTTCATTCTGTGTAGTAGTCGCCCAGTATAAATATCCCAAGATTTCATTCCGCGATCGGCGCTGCATCCTATTACTGTTCTGCCATCAGCAGTGAAAGCAACAGCAGTTACTACACCAGAATGCAAAAAACTGACGAGCATTTCTCCTGTCGGAATATCCCACAGTTTTACTGTGCCATCTCCGCTTCCACTAGCTAGAGTTCTTCCATCTGGACTAACTGCTACTGAGCGCACATTAGCTTGATGACTGGATAAAGTATCTAGTAATTTGCCTGTTTGTAAGTTCCACAGTTGGATATCTTTACCACGACTACTAGCTAATATTTCTCCATCAAAACTAATTGCTACGGAGAAAGCAGAATCTGGTTGCGGGTTAGATAGAGAGCGAACTAACCTTGGTGCTAGCACTAGATCGTTACTAATATCTGGCTGAGTTTCTGTATTTTCTGTTTCTCTGGTTGCTTGGGGTGAAGTTTCGGGTTGTTGTGTTTCAGGGTTGTCTTCTGTTTCTGTTGTTTCTGGTGGAAGTGTTATCGGTGTTTCTGTATTTTCTGTTTCTATAGTTGCTTGAGGTGAAGTTTCTTGAGTTTCTGTAGCAGTATTTTCAGGCACAACTACATTTCCACTAATTTGTCGTTCGCTATCATAACCTTGATCTGCCAAGAATTGACGCAAATTATTAAAATACACTTCGCGATCGCTTTTTTGATATACCTTTTCTACTAATTTCCAGCCATCTTCTTTTTGACCTAACAAATATTTATTTGCTAGATAAGCTGCCAAAACTCCTTTGACATTTTTATTTTGACTAGAACGCTGATAAAATTCTAGCCAAAGTTCTGAAGCGCTAGTATTTATTTGTACTGGATATTGCCTGGTAATATCTAACATTTCTCCTTGACGATACTGCCAAATACGAATGGGAAATTTAGCATCGTTTATATTAGAAAATACGTTGGCAAATCTACTATCAACACTTTGAAATTCTGGAATATTATCTTTGTCTAAATCTGCGAGTCTATAATTGACATTTCCCCAGAAATGACGCAGCATAGAATATTTATTTCGTGTTGGTTCGTAGAGATAAATGAATGAATAAGTACCACTATCAAATACAACATCGTTATTATTTATAGTCATTAAATCTACTAATACTTCTGATTCTCCATTTCCATCTAAGTCTAGTAACTGTACTTTCACAAATTTACCTGCTAATACTTCTGTTTCAGTATCATATTCTGAGTCATCTGCTAAAGATTTAACTGGTATTGGTTCATTTAAAATAATTTCTCCACCTCTGATAATCTTCAGATTTAAGTTGCTTACTAAATCTGTATTATTTGCTTGTTCGTAAAAGATTTCTGCTTGTAAATTACCATTGCCAAACTTTTCTACTCTTCCTGCTGGTTCTGTACTTTCTGTAGAAGATTCTGGAGTAGTTTCTGAGTTAGTATTTGCCGTAGATTCTGGAGTAGTTTCTGGTGCAGTTGCGGTAGTAGTTGTTGATTGAGTATCTATCTCAATTTTGGCAATGTATTCTGAGGGAACTTGAGAAATTAAAGCATCATTATTTGTTTCAATATTTGCAATAGATTGACAGAGAAAAGTCGCTACTTCTGAGCGAGTAGCATCTCGATTAGGATTTAGTTTCTTCACATTTGGATAATTTACAACAATACCTTTTGCTGTTGCTGCAGCAATAGATTTCTTTGCCTCTTCAGGAATTGCTTCTGCATCTTCAAAAGTTGTGTTTAAATTTCGTTCTACAGATGCACTTGTTCGATAGTTTAATCCTTCACTTAAAGCTGATAATACTTGCCATCTTGTAATCTTGAGAGTAGGGTTAAAAGTTTTGCCAATATACCCGGATAAGAAACCCATTTCATAAGATTTTTGAATGGCATTATAAGCCCAATAATTTTGAGGAACATCTACAAATTTAATCGGGTCGCGCACTAATTTAGCATCTGGAAAAGCCCTAGTAATCATTGCAGCAAATTCCGCTCTAGTTACAGGTGTATTAGGGCGAAATGTTTGACTTTCATAGTCGCCAGATATTATTTTTCGGTCTAATAAATCTTCAATACAAGCTTGAGCAAAATGATTTTGTATATCTTTTAAGGTTGTTTGAGCAAGTGCTGGTTTTATGATTTTATGATCGAATAATTTGGGATTAATTATGGTACTTAATGCTACAACTAAAGCAAAAACAGGATGCCATTTATAAATTTTTATCATTAATTTTCCTCCACCACTTTTTAGTTCTAAAAAATAGTTCAATTTTTGTCATCTGAACTACTCAAGACTACCTTGAAAAAAAAGCTTTGATTACAGACTGACAATTTTTTATCTGTAAGCATTCAGCCATTAGCATTTCCTACGGAATGCTTCGCAAACAGTACTTTCCTGCGGGATGCTACGGAAATAGCAATTAATAATTAATAATTAGGGCTTGCTGATTAAAGATAAAATAATTACCAGATAAAGGTAAGTGCCTTTTTAGATATTGAAAAAGTACATAGTTTTTGGCTCAATTAGTCTCAAAAAGCTAATATTTTTACCTGAAA
This sequence comes from Okeania sp. SIO3B5, assembly GCF_010692555.1. GTDB lineage: Bacteria > Cyanobacteriota > Cyanobacteriia > Cyanobacteriales > Microcoleaceae > Okeania. The sequence continues at coordinate 14,419 of NZ_JAAHHG010000017.1, forward strand.
ATGCCAAAAAATTGGCCGTAGCAGATAGTCTAAACTGTTCCCTGTTCCCTGTTCCCTGTTCCCTGTTCCCTGTTCCCTATAATCACCATAAGACTTTTTCAGCAAACCCTAATTAATTCTCAGGTTGGGGAAGGAGACTTTTGCAGTAATTTTTTTATTCAAACTCAACTTCAAAGGTTACTTTTACCAAGAAATTATGGTCTAATACCTCCCCTATTAAGGGGATAAAAAAAAGATAATTCCGTATTTCAAGCCTCCTTATTATAGAGGTACTGATAACTGATAATTGATAACTGATAACTGAAATAACCTTTCCCAAGATTAATAGCTGACGGCTGTTGTGCGTAGCATTCCGCAAAAAATACTTACACTTATTCTAGCTAGTTTATTTTATCTTTGACCAAAGAAAATTATATTTAGTTCCATTGTTATTAGACATCTCCAGAAAAGAAGGAGTAGTAGGGACGTTGCATGCAACGTCCCTACAGAGTAGGGAGAAATAATTGATGATTGATGTGGAATAATTGATTTGATTTTTTATTGTTGGAGATATCTATTATACCAATTTTAAAAAAGAGGGTGCATCTCATATTTGCAAAAATACTTTTTTCCTATATATTCCCTGTTCCCTGTTCCCTGTTCCCTGTTCCCTAAAAGCAATAACTTTTTGGCTTTATTCACGCATTGAGATGCACCCAAAAAAGAATGCTACAAAAAGGTAGATATTGATAGGATATGTTTAAAAATAGCTGTTCCAGTTCATTTGAGATAGTTATTTCTATCTTTTTTACCTTTTTTTTTAATTTAACTCTTCTTCCTTATTCCCTCTTCCTTCACTTTTAACTTTTAACTTTTGACTTTTGCCTTGTGCGGAGCGCTATATTTGTTTGCCACATTTTGTCTATAGAAATAAACTCGTAATTTTTTTCTAGTAAAATCGGAATTATTTCAGCAGTTATTTTTGCCACATCTTGACCGCCATAACATCCATCATGCAAAACAATAATAGAACCATTAGAGGTTTGCTGAACTACTCGATTAACTACAACAGAAATTCCTGGTCTAACCCAATCTTCAGGTACTACACTCCACATAACATTTCGATATCCCCATTCCTGTAATAATTTTAAAGTTTGAGGTAAAAATACACCATTGGGAGGACGAACATCGCAAACTAATTTTGCTTCTAATCCACAAGCATTATAAATAGAAAGCTGTGTTTTTTTTAAACTAGACTTAAGTTGAATAGGAGTTAGTTGAGGAAATGATATATGTTCGTAGCCATGTAAACCAATCCAATGACCTTTTTCATATATAGTTTTAGCTATTTCTGGATAACGATCTATACATATACCTAACCAAAAAAAGTTAGCTTTAATCTGATACTTATCTAGAACTTCTAATAATTGAAGTGTATATTCTGGATGTGGTCCATCATCAAAAGTAAGAGTAATTTCTGATTTTTGTTTATTTCCTTGCCATAAACAATTAGGAAAAGCTGATTTTAATATTGGATGTAAAATAGGAAATAAAGGTGCTAGTGCCATAATGAAGTCAGAAGTTGTTAAAGTCAAAAGTCAAAAGTCAAAAGTTAGAAGTGATATTTTATATCATGTTCGGTTGAATACTTACACTTTGGAGGAAGGAAGGTAGAAGGCAGAAGGCAGAAGGGAAAGAAAGGTTCAAGGCCAGAAGTTTTTTTGTAACTGATTATCTGAACATGATATTAGACCCAATTATTTTGATAAATGGAAGTTATTTTGCTCTAAATTATATCTTAAATAAGCAAGAAGGAAGAAGCAAGAAGGAAGAAGGAAAAAGCAAGAGGAAGAAAAGGAGAAAGTTTTTTTCGTGTAAGCGGAACGGAATTCTATTACGCTCTTAATGATATTACAAGGATATATTTGCGTCAAAAATTTAGAAGCAAACAGTAGTAAATGAGATAGAGGCAACAATTGAAAATACTCCCCACACCTCCCCCACTCCCCCCCCCCCCCACCCCCCTACTCCCCTACCCCCCCCACCCCCCCCCCTCCCCCCACCCCCCCCCCCCCCCCCCCCCCCCCCCCCCCACCCCCCCCCCCCCCCCCTCCCCCCCCCCCCCCCCCCCACTCCCCCCCCCCCCCCCCCCCCCACTCCCCTGCCCCCCCCCGCGCTCCAAAAAAAACAACCCAACCCATCACAGTACGACCCCACCTCTCTAAAAACTGTATTATCACTATTCAACCGGACATGATATAATATCATGTCCGGATAAGAGCGTAATAAAAAACTTTCTCCTTCAACTCCAGTTCTTCTTCTTTCTTCCCTCCTGACTCCTGACTCCTGACTCCTGACTCCTACGTCGTTATTTATTTATAACTGTTCAACCGAACATGATATTACCCTGGATTTTCCCCAAATTTATCGATCAATAATTTTGGTGAAAAAATGGATTTTTCAGAAATTCTGTTGATCAGACCTAGATTCTTTGGGAGCTTTTTCCTACCTCCACCCCTAAAAATCGCCCGTTTTTCCTAACTTTTCTCCAAATTCCGGTAATGTTGCCCCCAATTCTCAATCATATCGATTATTTATTTGACTTTGAAACAGCTCTGCCTTAAAAGGGGAGGCTTTAGACCCTATTTTTTGGTAAAAGTGATGCTTCTCACAGCTTACTATCTTTTTTAACTCATACAATTGATTAGGATTTCAACTGTCCTAACGAGGCTCAAGTATGTTAGATCATCTCCTACCTTCTATTCCAGGCTACACTCTGACCGCACAACTCTATGCAGGAAGTCATACCGCTGTTTATCGGGCGATTAGCGATTGCCATGGGGAATCGGTGGTGATTAAGGTGCTGCGATCGCCCTATCCAAACTTCAGGACGTTAGTCCGCTTTCGCAATCAGTACATAATTGCCAAAAACCTTGCCTTTCCTGGCATTGTCAAACCCCTGGCCTTAGTCTCCTGGCATCATAGCTATGCCTTGGTAATGGAGGACGTATGGGGGATCAACATACAGGACTATGTCAAGACCCACGGTCGCCTTTCGATAGAACAGGTGATGGCCATTGCTATACAGCTAGCAAATAGTCTCCACCATTTGAGTCAGGAGCGAGTCTTGCATAAGGACATCAACCCAGCCAATATTCTGATTCATCCCGACACCCACCAAGTCTGGCTGACGGACTTTAGCCTGGCCTCGCTGTTGCCCAAGGAAAGCCAGGAATTACAAAGTCCTGGTACTTTAGAAGGAACTCTGGCCTACATCGCACCAGAGCAAACCGGGCGCATGAACCGGGGCATTGACTACCGAGCCGATTTCTATAGTTTAGGAGTTACTCTCTACGAATTGTTGACTGGGGAGCTACCCTTCCAGAGCGATGACCCGATGAAGTTAATCCATTGTCACATCGCAAAAGCTCCCATGTCGCCGTGTGAGGTTTATAAAAGGCAGAAGGCAGAAGGCAGGGACACAATTCCGAATTCCCCTATCCCTAAACCTCTCTCCGATATTGTCCTCAAACTAATGGCCAAAAATGCCGAGGACCGCTACCAGAGTGCCTTGGGCATCAAGCATGACTTGCAATTGTGTTTGTACCAATGGCAGGTGTCTGGGAAAATTGAGCAGTTTGTATTGGGAGAACGAGACTTGTGCGATCGCTTCCTCATTCCAGAAAAACTCTATGGAAGGGAAAAAGAAGTACAAAGTTTGCTTGATGCCTTTGAAAGAGTAGCATCCCCCCCAACCCCCCTTGGTAAGGGGGGAGGAGCAGAAATGATGTTGGTAGCGGGATATTCCGGTATAGGGAAAACAGCAGTTGTTAACGAGGTTCACAAACCAATCACCAGACAAAAAGGATACTTGATCACAGGAAAATTCGACCAATTCAATCGTAATATACCCTTTTCTGCTTTCGTCATTGCCTTCCGAGATTTAATGGGGCAATTACTCGGAGAGTCTGATATTGAATTGCAAAAGTGGAAAGGAAAAATCCTAGAAGCAGTGGGAGAACAAGGACAAGTTCTCATTGATGTCATTCCCGAACTTCAACACATCATCGGACAACAGCCTCCTGTTCCTGAACTTTCTGGCAATGCAGCCCAAAACCGCTTTAACCTTTTGTTTGAGAAATTTATCGCCGTTTTCACAACAATTGAGCATCCCTTAACGCTGTTTCTCGATGACTTGCAATGGGCAGACTCAGCATCATTAAACTTGCTGAAAGTGCTGATGGGAGGAACTCGGACAGAATATTTACTGCTGTTGGGAGCATATAGAGATAACGAAGTCTTCCCCGCACATCCACTAATGTTAACCTTGGCAGAATTAGAGAAGCGGTGCGACTCCGCGTCGGCGAAAGACGCAAGGGAACGCGCACCAAGAAAACAAAACGCAACGATTTCAACCATTACTCTAGCCCCATTATCTGTGGCTCATATCAATCAATTGGTGGCGGAAACACTTAGTTGTTCAGTAGAGTTAGCCACGCCTTTAACCGATTTAGTCTATCAAAAGACAAAAGGCAATCCCTTCTTTACAACTCAGTTCTTAAAAGGATTATATGAGGATGAGTTAATTACCTTTAATCAAAATTTAGGATATTGGGAATGTGATTTGGTGCAGGTGCGAGAAGCAGCTCTCACTTCGGATGTAGTGGAATTTATGGCGGGACGACTGCACAAGTTACCCGATGCCACCCAGGAAGTGTTGAAATTGGCTGCTTGTATTGGTAATCAATTTGATTTAGAAACCTTAGCCATTATTTGTGAAGCTCCTAGCGAAGAAGTAGCAGCTAATCTTTGGAGCGCCCTGCAAAGTCGTCTAATTTTACCCCAAAGTGAAGCCTACAAGTTTTTCCAAGGGATGGAAGATGAAGATCAAAGTCAGAATATCCCAGTGAGTTATCACTTTTTGCACGATCGCGTGCAACAAGCTGCCTATTCTTTAATTCAGAACGAACGCAAGCAAATAACCCACCTTAATATTGGGCGTTTATTATTGCAGACAATTTCTCCAGGAGAACAGGAAAAAAATCTCTTCAAAATTGTCAATCAGTTGAATATGGGGATTTCCCTAATCGAGCAACCAAAAGAACGAGAAGAGCTAGCACAATTGAATTTAGTGGCTGCACGGAAAGCCAAATCTTCTGCTGCTTACAATGCTGCTGCCAGCTACTTAAATATAGCAATTGAACTGCTACATACAGAGATTATTTCTGCTGAACCATGGCAAACTCATTATGAATTGATGCTGCCATTACATAATTTACTCGCTGAAGTAAGCTATCTCAACGGCGAGTATGAAGCATCACAGCAACAGACACAAACAATAATTGATCATGCTAAAGATATCCTAGAACAGGTTAAAGCCTACGAAATCAGGATTTCACTGTCAGTAGCACAAGGTCAGTGTCTGATGGCTTTGGATGTAGGGTTAGAAATCTTGAGTCTGCTCAATGTTTCCCTCGACGATGCTCCCTTACCAGATATCGATATCGATCGCCTTTACATTTTACCTGCAATTACCAGTCCCCAAATCATTGCAGCTTTAAGTATTCTCAGTAAATTATGGGCACCTGCCTTTATTGCCAATCCCCAGTTGCTACCGTCGATCATTTTAACGATGCTTAACCTGTCTGTAAGCTATGGTAACTCAGCAACAGCAGCATTTGCCTATTCTCTTTATGGGATGTTGCTCTGTGGCAAGATGACGGATATTGAATTGGGCTACAGCTTTGGACAACTAGCACTGCATACCCTTGAACGATATGAAGATGCGGAATTAACCTGCAAAGTCAATCAACTATTCCATGCCTTTATTCGCAACTGGAAAGAGCCAGCACGCGATCGCGTTGGATGTCTAGCCGATAACGTATTAACTGGCTTAGAGACTGGTGACATTGAGTTTGCTTGTTATTCTGCAATTAACTATTGCGATAACCTTTGCTTAATCGGCGAATCCCTAACCGTTATTCATCAAAAACAAACCTACTACATTGAGCTGATCGAGAGTCTCAAGCAAGAATTTCAATATTTTGTTGCCGCAATCTGGGCACAGTTCGTTGAAAATTTAATGGGTATGGCTGTGGAGCCAACACAGCTTGTGGGACAAAGGTTTGACGAATCTGCACAAATTCCCAAACTTCAAGAGACCAGAGCAATTACTTCCTTGTTCTTTGTCTATACCACTAAAACTATGCTCAATTATTTGTTTAACGATTACGAACAAGCCCTGATTCATTCCCAGTCGGCGATTAATTACGAAAAAGGTGGAGAGGGAATGTTACCGATTACTCAGATTTCCCTGTATCGGGCATTAGTATTATTAGCTCTTTACCCCACTGCTAACCCTCAAAGGCAGACTCAAATCCTAGACGAGGTGAAAACTCATCAACAACGCCTAGAATTATGGGCAAATCACGCCCCGGAAAATTTTCAGCATAAACTAGATTTGGTAGCTGCGTCAAAGGCAAAAATTCTAAGTCATCGAGAGGAAGCAATAGAGTTATATGATCGCGCTATTACCGGAGCTAAAGAAAACGAATATATTCAAGAAGAAGCCCTTGCTAACGAACTGGCTGCTAAATTTTATCTCGACTGGGGCAAAGAAAAATATGCAGCCCTCCATATACAAGAAGCCTACTACTGCTATGCCCGTTGGGGAGCCAAAGCTAAAATCGAGGACTTGGAAAAACGCTATCCTCAGCTACTCCAACCTATTCTCCAGCAACCTAAAATGGGATTAACCCCCCACAGTATCTCAAGCTACTTCAGCACGAACACCATCGCCAGTACCACTGATGTAGTGGGATTATTGGATTTCGCAACTTTAATGAAAGCGTTCCGCACCTTATCGCGAGATATTGAAACTGAGCGCGTAATTGCTAATTTAATCCAAATTATTGTAGAAAATGCCGGAGCCGAAACCGTCGCCTTGATGCTATTTAACGATAATATATTAATCTTAGAAGCACAAATGATCGACGGAGAAATTGACCAAAAAGACTCCACCCCAGTAGAGAAAACCAACCAAGTTCCCTTGGAGATAGTCAATACAGTCAAACGCACCCAAATGCCTGTGATTTTAGACGATGCTCGCCAAGAAACACGATATCAAGGAGACCCTTATATTCAAAACCATCAACCCCTTTCTCTACTCTGTTTGCCTTTGCAAGATCGGGGCAAACTCCGAGGCATTCTCTACCTAGAAAACAATCAATCGAAAGGAGCTTTTACAGAAGAGCGGGTGGAAGTTCTCTCTTTACTTTGTGCCCAAGCAGCAATTACCCTAGAAAATGCCCGCCTTTATCAAGAATCCTGTAAAGCTCTGGAACTAGAACGAAGACTCCACGAACTGCAACGCACCCAAATCCAACTGATTCAAAGCGAAAAAATGTTTAGTTTGGGTCAAATGGTGGCAGGAATTGCCCATGAAATCAACAACCCTATTAGTTTTATTCATGGCAATATTGATCATGCCAACGAATATATGGAACAAGTGCTGGAATTACTCACCCTATATCAAAGTCACTATCCTCAGCCACACCAGGACATTGAAATCGCCATAGAGGAGATGGATTTAGAGTTCCTGCGTTCTGACTTTGAAAAACTGTTAAAATCTATGGAAAATGGGAGCGAGCGCATCAAAAATATCGTGACATCCCTACGAACTTTTGCACGTCTGGATGAATCAAAATTAAAACGTGTAGATTTACATAAAGGGATTGAAAGTACTTTAACTATTTTACAAAATCGGTTGCAAAAACAGGACAAACGAGCTGAAATTCAAGTAGTTAAAGACTATGGAGAATTACCTTTAGTGGAATGTTATGCCGGACAATTAAACCAAGTGTTTCTGAATATACTTAATAATGCTATTGATGCTTTGGAAGAATGCGAGGATCAAGATTCTCTAACCCTTCACATTCGCACGGAAACGGATGGAAAACAAGTGAAAATTACGTTCGCTGACAATGGAGTGGGCATGAGTGAAGAAACGCAAAAGCAACTTTTCGATCCTTTTTTTACTACAAAAGAAGTAGGCAAAGGGACGGGATTGGGGATGGCGATCGCCTATCAAATTATCACAGAAAAACACGGTGGTATGATTAGTTGTGATTCAACAGTTGGGCAAGGTACAATTTTTACAATTATGATTCCTAGATAAAATATAGTTTTCCTGGAAACTGACTATAAGTATCCCCCTTTTGGGGAACAATGGCAATTCATATTATGTCCGGTTGAATAATTAGACTTTGGTGTACAGAAGGCAGGAGGCAGGAGGCAGGAGGCAGAAGGTTTTCTCAAGAGTGTCACCTTAATTTTATACACGCTCCGATGCTACCGGACATGATATCATTAGACATCTCCAGAAAAGAGGGAACAGGGAACAGGGAACAGGGAACCCACCCCTCGCCCCTTCCCCTCCACCGGAGGGGAATAATTGATGATGTATGGATAAGAATTGATTTTATTTTTGATTTTTGGAGATGTCTATAAATAGAAAAAGAACCAAATCAGATTAATATTAGCACAGAATTGAGCGCAGACAAAAAAAAGCGTTATGGTGGAAATTGCGGACAACGGCATGGGAATACCCGAAGAAATAAAAGCAAGGATATTCGAGCAAGGGTTTACTACTAAAGGAGTGGGTAAAGGAACGGGTTTGGGGATGGCGATCGCCCATCAAATTGTCACAGAAAAACATGGTGGTAAGATTAGCTGTGATTCAACAGTTGGGCAAGGTACGATCTTTATGATCGTGATTCCCAGATAAAATCTCACTCTTCTTGAAAAAGCCATTGCCAAATCTTTCTAATGCAGGATGGCGGAAATAACTTACCCGTTACAAAATCCTCAAATAATTATATCAATTTCATGAAATATTGTGACAGTGACGACACAGCTCATCTGGCAACAGAGAAAGAAAAACATAAATATTAAAGAGGTAAAAAAGTGAAAACTTTAGAATTGATGGAATTTATGATTTTTTCTTTTAGGAATAAATCACAAATTAAGATGTAACTACTTTTTTTGAATTTGGTATTACAAATCAAAAATGATTGACTTTTAACTTTTAACTTTTAACTTTTAACTTTTAACTTTTGACTTTTAACTTCCGCGTAGCGGCACTAGCTTTCCCCATCTCCCCACACTCTAATCGCTGGACGTTGGCAAAAAAATGAAATAAACTAGGCATAGATATTATAAAAATTAGACTCAAGGATGAACAAAGCAAGCCAATGATGGAGACCAACACAATTAGAGTTGATAATTATCAAGCCCTTGAACTCATCCACGAAAGCGAACGTACCCTAGTCTATCGTGGTATAAATTTGGAGAGCGAGCAATCCGTAGTGGTCAAATTAATGGGTAACAAATATCCATCCTTTAACGAATTAGTTCAGTTTAGAAATCAATACGCCATTGCCAAAAATCTAGACATCAAAGGAATTGTCAAACCTTACTCGCTCTTACGTTACCAGAATGGCTATGCTCTAATAATGGAAGATATAAGAGCCATTTCTCTAGCAGAATATCAGCGCCAATTCTCTGTATCAGTTAAACAATTTTGGGAAATAGCTCTGCAAATAGTAGATACCCTACACCATCTCCATCAAAATCACATTATTCATAAAGATATCAAACCAGCAAATATATTAATTCATCCGGAAACAAAAGAAGTAAAATTAATCGATTTTAGTATTTCATCGTTACTACCGAAAGAACGAACAAGTTTGCAAACCCCCAATGTCTTAGAAGGAACTCTAGCTTATCTTTCTCCGGAACAAACCGGAAGGATGAATAGAGGGATTGATTATCGCAGCGATTTTTATTCTCTAGGTGTTACCTTTTATGAACTATTAACAGGAAAACTCCCCTTTGAAAGTGAAGATGCCCTAGAACTCGTCCATGCACACATCGCCAAAATACCTCCGACAATCTCTGAAACTCAAGTACCGAAACCATTAGTTAATATAGTTATGAAATTGATGGCGAAAAATGCGGAACAGCGGTATCAAAGTGCGTTGGGGCTAAAATACGACCTGGAAAAATGTAGAGTTCAATATCAACAGACTGGGAAAATAGAGCCGTTTGTCTTGGGAGAGCGAGACTTGTGCGAACACTTCCTCATTCCAGAAAAACTGTACGGACGTGAAATTGAAGTACAAACTTTGCTTGATGCCTTTGAAAGAGTAGCATCCCCCCTTGGTAAGGGAAAAGCAGAAATGATGCTGGTAGCAGGATATTCGGGCGTAGGTAAAACTGCGGTAGTTAATGAAGTACACAAACCCATCACCAGACAGAAAGGATACTTTATTAAAGGAAAATTCGACCAATTCAATCGCAATATTCCTTTTTCTGCCTTTGTACAAGCATTCCGCAGTTTGATGGGACAATTACTAGGAGAAAGTGATGCCCAATTGCAAAAGTGGAAAGAAAAAATCCTAGAAGCAGTAGGAGAAAGTGGGCAAGTTCTCATTGATGTCATTCCTGAACTCGAAAGGATTATTGAAAAACAGCCCACAGTTCCCCGACTAGAAGGCAGTGCTGCCCAAAACCGCTTTAACCTCCTGTTTGAAAAATTTATTGCCGTCTTTACAACAATTGAGCATCCCTTAACGATCTTTCTCGATGACTTGCAATGGGTGGATTCAGCATCGTTAAACTTACTGAAAGTACTGATGGGAGATAATCATACAGGATATTTGCTCCTGTTGGGAGCCTACCGAGATAATGAAGTGTTTCCTGCCCATCCGTTGATGTTAACCTTGGGAGAATTAGAGAAACAACAAACAACAATTTCAACCATTACTCTAGCTCCCTTATCTGTTACTCATATCAATCAATTGGTGGCCGAAACCCTGGGTTGTCGCCTAGATTTGGCAGCGCCTTTAACAGATTTAGTCTATCAAAAGACGAAAGGAAATCCCTTTTTTACAACTCAGTTCTTAAAAGGATTGCATGAGGATGGATGGATTGAATTTAATCCCAATTTGAGATATTGGCAATGTGATTTGGTTCGGGTACGAGAGGCAACTCTCACCGATGATGTGGTGGAGTTTATAGCTCGACGGTTGTACAAGTTGCCCGAAGAAACTCAAAAAGTGCTGAAATTAGCAGCTTGCATTGGCAATCAATTTGAGTTAGAGACTTTAGCCATTATCTGCGAAAGCCTTTCTGAGGAAGTGGCTGCAGCTCTGTGGACTGCTTTGCGAGAAGGTTTGATTTTACCTCAGAGCCAAGCCTATAAGTTTTTTCAAGGATGGGAACAAGACAAAGAACAAGCGGATGGTGTTGCCGTCGGTTATCGTTTCTTACACGATCGCGTGCAACAAGCTGCATATTCTTTGACTCCCGAAGCTCAAAAACAGCAAACGCATTTAAAAATTGGTCGATTACTTCTGAAAAATACATCCGGTGAAAACTTAGAAGAGAAAATTTTTGATATTGTCAATCATCTCAACATGGGAATGGGTTTAGTTGTCGGAGATGAGGAGAAAAAACAACTATGCAAGTTAAATCTACAAGCAGGATGCAAAGCAAAAAATACAACAGCTTACGAAGCAGCCATTGAATATTTCTTGTTAGGAATAGAATTATTAACTGAAAATAGTTGGGAGCGCGAGTACGAACTGACCTTAGCATTGTACGAGTTCGCCACCGAGTCAGCCTACCTTAACAGCGACTTTAAAAAAATGGAGCAGTTGGCGGAGGTGGGACTGGAAAACGCTCGCAACTTACTTGATACTATCAAACTTTATGAGGTAAAAATTCAAGCATTAGAAGCTCAAACTCGCTTTCAGGAAGCTCTAGATACAGCCATGATTATTTTGGAAAAGCTAGGAATTAGTCAGTTTCCTAAAGAGCCAGATTCCTCGGACATTGAGCTTTGGTTGGAGCGGGTGAGAGAAAATTTAGGAGATCGTCATCCAACTACCTTAGTAGAGCTACCTGTAATGACCGATCCTAATATACTAGCAGCGATGAATCTTATGTTCTACTTAACTCCTACCGCTTACAAATATAAGCCAATGTTGATGGTGTTAATCACTTTTGAAGAAGTAATTTTATCTCTTCAGTATGGCAATTCACTGGTTTCTACTTATGCTTATTCAGTTCAAGGTTTAGTATTATGTAACACTTTTGGCGAGATCGAAAAAGGATATCAATTTGGTCAACTAGCACTCGAACTTCAACCAGAAAGTAATGCGGTTGCTTATGGCCGAGCTTTTTATGTGATGAATGCTCTGATCAAACATTACAAGGAGCATTTGAGAAATAGTCTTAAAGGTCTTAAAGAAGCTTATGTAGCCTGTCTAGAAGTTGGAGATCTTGAGTTTGCTGGCTACGCCATTGCATTTTACTCATTTTATAGCTATCTAAGCGGCACAGAATTATCTGGGCTGGCAGAAGAAATGTCAGCCAATAGCAAAGCCTTAGAACGGATCAAAAAGACAACTCCTAAAAACTGGATCGATATCTATCGCCAGATCGTCGATAATTTGTTGGGGCGCTCTCAAAACCCTTGCGTGATTGTGGGTAAAGCCTATAATGAAGAAAAAATGCTGCCCCTTCGCAAACAAGCCAACGATTTAACAACCCAGAGTTATTTGTATGTTCCTCGCGTATTTCTTTGTTATTTATTCCAAGACTGGGATGGCGCATTTGATAGTCTTGAAAATGCAGAGAAGTGCTTGGGGGGAGCTGCAGGAACAGCATTAGTGACTCTCTTTTACTTTTACCAATCTCTGTTGATGTTAGCCGAGTTCACCTCACAACCGGAAAGCGAATGCCGAGAGAGGCTCGAAAAAATTGCTGCCAATCAGAAGCTATTGGAAAATGCTGCAATTCACGCCCCAACTAATTATTTGCACAAATGGCATTTGATTGCAGCAGAAAAACATCGGGTGTTAGGCGAGAAAATGGAAGCAATAGAAATGTACGATCGCGCTATAGCCGGAGCGAAAGAAAACTCTTACATCCAAGAAGAAGCATTAGCTAACGAACTCGCTGCTAAATTCTATCTGGAATGGGGCAAGGCAAAAATTGCCACTACCTATATGCAGGATGCCTACTACTGCTACGCCTATTGGGGAGCTAAAGCCAAGGTTGATAACTTACAAAAGTGCTATCCCCAACTTCTGAGTCCAATTCTCCAACGGCAACAATTGGGTTTGACTGCCAACAGTAAGATAACTACTCTCACCAAAGGAACGGTTTCCAGCACAAGTAAAGGAACTGGAGAACTGTTAGATTTAGCTAGTTTAATGAAAGCCTCCCGCAGCCTTTCCGAGGAAATCGACCTCGATTGCGCCATTGCCAACTTCATGGAAGTCATCCAAGAAAACGCTGGAGCCGAAACTGTTGCCCTTATGCTCTTTCAAGAAGATCTTCTCATGCTTACAGCCTATGCTACACAAGAGGAAATGTCTGTAATCAGCATTCCAGTTGAAACAAGTAACAATGTCCCCTTAACCTTCGTTAATCAAGTTAAAAATACACGGGAACACCTTGTCTTAGATAATGCCAAAGAAGACAACAACTATAGCCGAGATGACTACATCCAAAAGCATCAACCACAGTCAGTATTATGTATACCTTTAATTGACAGAGGCCAACTCATCGGCATTCTCTACTTGGAAAATAATCAAGTATCGGGAGCATTCACCAGTGATCGCGTAGAAATTTTAAATTTGCTCTGTTCCCAAGCTGCTATAACACTGCAAAATGCTAAATTATACGATAAAGAACAGCAAGCGCGAAACAAGTTACAACAAGCCTTAACAGATTTACAACAAGCCCAGTTGCAACTTGTTCAAAGCGAGAAAATGGCAACATTGGGCAATCTAGTAGCAGGGGTTGCCCATGAAATCAATAATCCTGTCGGTTTTATCGGAGGCAATGTGGAAATGCTCAAGGAAAATCTAGGCGATCTGTCCGCAATTATTGAAGGCTATCGCGAAGAATTGCCAGAACCTAGTCCCAAACTGACTGAGGAGATTGAAGAATTGGATCTGGATTTTCTGCTGGAGGATATTCCTAAAACAATTGCATCAATGGCAGAGGGATGCGAGCGGATTCGCCATATCAGCACATCTCTGCGCACATTTTCCCGCACGGATACCGAAAATAAAACCGAGTTTAATCTGCACGATGGGATAGACAGCACCTTATTAATTTTAAAATACCGTCTGAAAGCGAACGAGCAAAGACCTGCCATTGAAATTGTTAAAAAATATGGGGAGATTCCAGCAGTAAAATGTTATCCGGGGCAACTAAATCAAGTTTTTATGAACTTATTGGCAAATGCAATAGATGCTTTAGATGAAAGCAATCAAGGAAAAACTTTTTCAGAAATAGAAAAAGAACCAAATCAGATTAATATTAGCACAGAATTGAGCGCAGACAAAAAAAGCGTTATGGTGGAAATTGCGGACAACGGCATGGGAATACCCGAAGAAATAAAAGCAAGGATATTCGAGCAAGGATTTACTACTAAAGGAGTGGGTAAAGGAACAGGTTTGGGGATGGCGATCGCCCATCAAATTGTCACAGAAAAACATGGTGGTAAGATTAGCTGTGATTCAACAGTTGGGCAAGGTACGATCTTTATGATCGTGATTCCCAGATAATATCATGTCCGGTTGAATAGTTAGACAATGGTTGTCCGAAGGCAGGAGGCAACCCACCCCTAACCCCTCCCAGGAGGGGAAGGCAGGAGGCAGAAGGTTTTCTTTCATTGTCACCTTAATTTTATACACGCTCCGATGCTATCGGACATGATATCATGTGGTATTTGGGTGAAATTTTGGTTGTTTTTTTTGCCTATATTTGCACCTTGTTTCCAGTTATCATTTTTTCCTATGACTACAGTACCAATATTATTTGTCACTAAATAATTGACAACTAATTTACTGGTGTTATGCAGATAATTGGAAACAAAACGATTTCGGGGAATCGGTTAACGCTTCAATATATCCGACTGTTTTTTCTGTTCCCTTTGAGATGACTTTGGTACTTGGCTTTACGCTTATTATAAAGTTGATTAACACTTTTTAGTGGCTTCCCGTTCACAAGCATAGGCCTAACACCAGGCTTGACAAGTAGATAGAGCTACCTTACTGTCAATCCCTAAGTCTATTCCGGCTACATATGTTGAGTGTATTTGTGGCTGAAGAGTTTTTTCACGCCACTACTTCAATTATATAGCAGCTAGTAGCAGGTACTATCCTGACTTCGATTACAGTTTCCACAACTACAGGTATGCATGATTTCACTCATGGATAAGTGACAAATACCATCTTTTAGAGGGGCTTTATAGACTGATTCCTTTGAATATATAACTACCCGATCGACCTTTGCTTTTGTCCTTATACTTTGGTATTTTTGGTTTGCCTAAAAACTTTCCTGGATGTGCGTGACCATTCTTTGATTGCCTGAAAATAACCACGCCAAGTTGCAACTAGGCATTTTATTATTTATTTTGATACTTTCGTTGGTAATGCTCTCTCCGGCATCACTATCTTTGGTAGCGTGGTATAGCTTGGTTAAATCTAGACTTTTTCCACACTTGAAAAAATGCTGACGACAATAGACTTGTCGCTTAATAAGGTAAAGTAAGAATTAGTAGGGTATTTGAAATGGGACAATGTTAGATATCAATCGGGTGCTAAAAGAAGACCGCCTACTAAGGGCATTGACTGGACTAAATCGTAAGGCATTCGATGAATTGTTAGAAGCTTTTTGTGTCCAACTTAAGTTGGAAGCGATATAGCTGCCGCACTTGCTCCGCCAACGCCAATACCCAAAAACCAAGACTCCGAGCTTTGGGAGGGGGAAGAAAAGCGCGATTGCGACAGGCTTCATACAAGTTATTTTTTATCTTGTTCTACTTTCAATGCTACCCTACCTTTGATGTGGCAGGAGTGTTGTTTGACTTGCACTTTACTCAGAGCACACCATTGGATGTTGAGACTACAACCATTGCGCTTAGAGAGCTTTGGGGGAAAAAATGGCCTTGCCAGAACGTAAGTTGCAGAGCATTGAAGAATTCATTACCAGATGGAAATCTGCTAAAGAAGTAATGATTGATGGTACAGAACGCCCAATCCAGCGCCCAAAAGACAATCAAAAGCAGAAAAATTATTACTCAGGTAAAAAAAAGTGCCATACTCGTAAACATCTGATCATGACAGACTCAGATAAAAGGGTTCTCGTCCTATCAAAAGCAAGAGAGGGCAAGGTTCATGGGCATTCGGCAGTTAGACGCGCGAAAAATTGGTAGATTTTGTGCCTGATGAAGTGAAAATTCATGTAGATTTGGGTTTCCAGGGATTACAGAAGGAATTTGTCAACATCAAAATTCCCACGAAAAAACCTAAAGGAAAGGAACTAACTGAGGAACAAAAACTTTTCAATAGAGAGAAAAGTAGCGTTCGCGGAGCGTTGCGTTACTCTGTATCGCGTCAAATGTGAACATACAATATCTGGCGTGAAGAGATATAATGCAGCGAGAGGATTGTATCGAAATCACATCAAAGATGAGCGACGATCGCTTTATGTTCACTGCGGCTGGACTCTGGAATTTCTACCTGATGGCAGCATAGTTTAATGATTGAAAGGTAGAATTTTCCATTTAACTTTAAGGTTTTATTTCGCGACAAGTCTAATAATAATTAGCCAAGTTGTACAAGTTTTTTGATTTAAAGGCTAACTCATCACACACCCGCCAATACTGATGTGTTCGGTTAATAATATGTCTGTCAACAAGTCGCATTCACCCACTATAATTCATCTTAAGTCCTGTACCTGTTTAAGGGTACAACACTTTTCTTATAATAGCAACTACGCTTTTACAATTTTCATTCAACAGTTAATCACTCGTTACAAAATCCTCAAATAATTAGGGTTTGCTGAAAAAGTCTTTTTGTTCTTTGTAGGAGACAGGGGACAACCCACCCCTAGCCCCTCCCCACCCCCCCCCCTCCCCCCCCCCCCCCCCCCCCCCCCCCCCCCCCCCCCCCCCCCCCCCCCCCCC
>NZ_JAAHHG010000170.1 GCF_010692555.1 Okeania sp. SIO3B5
TCCCCCCTCCCCCCTTTGGAAGGTGGGATGGGGGGGATGCCTCCTGCCTTCTGTCTCCTTATAACCTATAACTTCTGCCTCCTGCCTCTTGCCTCCTGCCTCCTGCCTCCTGCCTCCTGCCTCCTCTTCTGCCTCCTGCCTCCTGCCTTCTGCCTTCTGCCTCCTGTCTCCTGCCTCCTGTCTCCTGCCTCCTGCCTCCGTTTCATTACTCAATACATCATCAAGTCGATTCAAATCTCCTTCTAATTCCTGGAGAGTGCTGCCAAAACCAACCAAAGTATTCACAGGTTCCTGAAAACTTAACATCAAACTCTGAAATGCTACCAACATTCCAATACTCAACTCCCCTTCCATGACTCGCAAACCACCTACGACTAATACCAATACTGATGTGAGAGATGATAAAAATGTTGGTAAAATCTCTAAAACTTGATTTGTCACTTCCAACTGTTGTTGAGTATTCACAGTTTTCGCATAATATCCAGACCACCGAGAAAAAAAGTCTGACTCCAGCGCCGATGCTTTTAAGGTTTCCATACTTTGCAACCCCGCAATACTTGCCCCCGCAAGTTTACCTTCGTCTTGTACTAACCGCATATTGGCATCTACCCGTTGCCGAGATACCAACTGCAAAGCCAAGATATTCACCGCAGCAAAGCTAATTCCGATTAAAGTTAGTACGCGATCGTAGGCAAACATCACCAACCCATAAAATACTATCATTACTGTATCAATAACTGTAGTCGCTAACTGTCCCGAAAGCACCTGGGCAACTTCATTATTGATATTCACGCGATCGCTAATTTCTCCAGCATATCTTTGAGCATAAAATCCTACTGGTAGTCGCAGAATATGCCACATAAACTGACTAGACATTCCTACAGATAATTTAATCATTAATTTTCTCAGGTAGCGTAGTCGTAATAATGTTAGTAAAGTTTGTAATATCGTGGCGATCGTCATTCCCAAAACTAGAGGACGCAACCAGTTGGTACGATTTTCCACAAGAATATTATCAACAAATATCTGGCTAAATACTGGTACTGTCAAACCTGGAATTACTAGCAGAAAACCTGCGATGATACAATAAATTATTGCGCCTAAAGATGGTCGGAGTCTTTCATATAATAATGGGATGATACTTGGTTTACGACCACTTTTTTCAAAGTCCTCTCCGGGTTCGATAGTAAGGATAACTCCCGTAAAACCTTCATCAAATTCATCCCAGGAAACTTTACGAGGTCCCGTAGCAGGATCGTTGAGGAAAACTTGATTTTTGTTAAATCCTTCTACGACTAAAAAATGATTAAATTCCCAAAATACAATATAGGGAGGAGATACTTCGTCAAGTTGATCGAGGGTTTCTGCTTTGAAACCACTTGCTTCCATGCCGTAATTTCTGGCAGCAGCAACTATTTTGGATGCTTTGCTACCATCGCGGGAAACTCCACATTCTTGTCGTAGTTTGGCAAGAGGTACAATACAACCGTAGTAAGCAAGGATGATACTGAGGGCCGCCGCACCACATTCAACAGCTTCCATCTGAATAACAGTAGGGGTTTTGACTCTTTTTTTTTCATTTGATTTAGAAAGTATCTGCAGAATTTAGAATTCAGGAGTCAGGAGTCAGGGATGCTTGATGGTAGGGCTAGACTAGACTCCAACCAATAACTCCCCACATTCCCCTCCTAGGAGTGGTTAGGGGTGGGTCCCCATCTCCTTACAAGGGTAAGTTTTTAAGATTTGACACGGGGACGCGGATATTGGATGATTGAGTAATTACAGCACTTTTGAGCATGGTGAGGTACAGTTGAAGATTAATCTCTATCTTTGTAAGGCTTCTAGCCTGTAAAAAGCAAGATGCTTGTGTTTAATCTCTATGTTTGTAACACAGGCTGCTAGCCTGTAAAGCAAGATGCTTGTGTTTAATCTCTATGTTTGTAACACAGGCTTCTAGCCTGTAACAAGCAGGATGCTTGTGTTTAATCTCTATCTTTGTAAGGCTTCTAGCCTGTAAAAAGCAAGATGCTTGTGTTTAATCTCTATCTTTGTAAGGCTTCTAGCCTGTAACAAGCAGGATGCTTGTGTTACCAAAATTACTAAATAAAATTTTGTACCTCACTAACTCCGAAATTGCTGTAATTCAATCTACTCGCTCTATTCATGAAAGAAAACTCCCGCGTCCTCTCCCCATCTCCCCATCTCCCCTTCCCCGCGTCTCCGTGTCTCCCCCTCCCCGCGTCCTCTCCCCTCCCCATCTCCCCATCTCCCCATCTCCCAAAACTCCCTCAATTAACTTGTAATATGGATTTTAACTGGTCAATTTTCACGGGTTTAGAAACATAATTATTCATTCCTGAATCTAAACAAATTTGGCGATCTTCTTGCATTGCACTTGCAGTCATTGCTATAATATAAGGTTTTTGATTATCTGGAAAATGTTGACGAATCCAACAAGTCGCTTCTACCCCACTCATTTCTGGCATTTCCACATCCATTAAGATAATATCATAGGATTTACGTTGTACTGCTGCAATGACTTCTAAGCCATTAACTGCTACATCAGCACTATAACCCAAATTTTTCAGCATTAATAAAGCAACTTTTTGATTCACCTGATTATCTTCTGCAACAAGAATGGAAAGAAGAGAATTGTTAATAGATTCAATCATGTTCATAGAATTTGATTCCACAATAGCTGTTGGTTGTTCTAATCTAAAAACACGATCTAATGTTTCATAAAGTTGAGATTGTTTAATTGGTTTGGTTAATATTGCAGAAAAATTTATTTTACTAATTATTTCTTGTTCGGTAACTCCTACAGAAGTTAGTATAATTAAAGGTAATTCTTGACAAAATTGTAACTTTCTAATTTCTTTAACTAAGGTTAAACCATCCCTATTTAACATTTGCCAATCTAAGATAATAGCATCAAAATTTCTCTCCTCCCTTAACCATTCCAAAGCTTGATTTTGTTGTTGTGTCGCTATAGGTAACATCTTCCAGTCTTGTATTTGTTGGGTTAAAATTTGACAATTAGTAGCATTCTCGTCAAAAATTAATATTCTTTTTCCTGACAAACTAGGAGGAATAGTTTTTGGTACATCACGTGTGATTTTAGAGGTAATAGTAAAATAGAAAGTTGAACCTTTACCTAGCTGACTTTCTACCCAAATTTTACCTCCCATCATTTCTACTAAGTGCTTACAAATAACAAGACCTAGACCTGTTCCTCCATACTTACGAGTTGTAGAACTATCAACTTGACTAAAAGGTTTAAATAAACGATTTTGTTGCTCTAGAGAAATACCAATTCCTGTATCTTTGACAGCAAATTCAAATTGGTAACGAGGTTTTTTTTCTCCTTGACTAATAACCTTACTAGATACCGATACAGTCACTGCACCATTTTTTGTAAATTTAAAACCATTACTAAGAAGGTTTACTAAAACTTGACGCACTCTTCGGGAATCTAAAATAATATTTTTAGGAGTAGAAGGATGCCAATAGTAAGCTAATTCTATTTTTTGATTGAATGCTTTAGGAGCAAATAAATCAATAATTGATTCAAGACATTCTTGTAAATTAAAAGCTTCGTAATATAATTCAAGTTTACCTGATTCAATTTTGGAAAAATCAAGCAGATCGTTAATAATATTTAAAAGAGCATCTCCACTATCAGAAATTGTTTCAACAAAATTAAGTTGTTGTGAAGTTAAATTTGTATTTAATAGTAATTCTGTCATTCCCAAAACTCCATTCATTGGAGTCCTAATTTCATGGCTCATCATTGCGAGAAATTCACTTTTAGCACGATTAGCAGCTTCAGCTTCAATTTGTTTTATTTCTAACTCTTTTTGAGTATTTTTTAGATTTTCAAGAGTTTGAGAAAGTTGACTAATAATTTGTTCTAAACGGTCTGATTGTTTGATAGTATAGTGTTCTGAAACTTCAAGTAATTGAGTTAAAGTAGCAATGTTTGAATTTAATTCTTCAACCTTTGGTACTGCAGAAATGAGATGACAATAATTATTAAAAATTCTGCGATCGACGAAAGGTAAAATAGCTGTTTTAATACTTAAAGCTAAAGTGCTAAACATTTCTGCTGTAGCACGAAGAATTTTCACTTTAGAAAATAAAATTACTGCAAACAGATTACCATCAGGTAACAAACCTCCAAAAGCTAAAACAGATTTAATCCCAAAAGGAATCACAAAATTTTCTTTTGCTGGAATATATTCACTAGAAACTGCGTCAGGAACATAGAAAACATTATAGGTTTTTTGTTCTAATTCAATTAACTGTTGAGGTTCAGGTTTAAGTAGTGAATTAATATCTAAACCAAATTGATAAATTAATTGAGAAATCATTGGGATTTTTTCTACCACTTCCTGACAAGAGAGAGGAATGACTTGATGACCTCTAGAGTTAAGGCGATTATTCCATTCTTCCCGCTCGCCAGCAGTTGCTAAAAGTGTTAAACATTTTAACTTTTCAGTGCTATAATTACTGCCTAAAATTTGTCGAGCAAATTGTTGTAGACGTGGCTCTAAATTATCAAAATCATGGGTTTTAAAAAAGCGAATTAAAGCACAAGATTTTTCCTTTGTTTGGTAATCAACTAAATTATTATAAAGGTAATTTACAATCCTATTGGTTATTTCTTCCATACTGACTGCTTCATGACCTATTTGGCGTAATTTTGAACTACATTCAATCATATCTCTGAGAGTAAATTGAGCTAAATCATGCATTTTAAATTCTTCTGGTTGTTGATAATAATTAATAAATAGCAATCCTAAATGATTTGCTGTTAATATCTTATTATATATGATGGTAATTTTTTTTAGTACATACTTGATTACTCACCCTTAAAGTTTGTAGATCTTATAGAGTCTTTAGGATCATGTAATCTCAAGCACAAAAAATCAGCAAATTATTGGTATTAATAGCTATGCTAAAGACCAAAAAGGGGAAAATAATACTTCCTGTAATTATACCAATTCCCAAAAATAATGCTATACTTCCTATGGAACTTCAGTTATTAAGTAATAATAATAGTTGAATCATGTTTACAACGATTATCGGCATTAAACGAAGATATCTTATCTCTTTTTGCCGAATTATTAATTATCAATAATTAATAATTAAACAATTCTGGTTTAAAGCCTCCCCTTTTAAGGGGAAAAAAAATAATATCTCCTGATATTCAATCAAGAGCGGTTTTAACCAGAGGTAATTATCAATTATCAATTATCCATTATCAATTAATGAACCTACTCCCTACTCCCTACTCTCAAGGAGATGTAGCAAGAATGCATGAGAAATGGTATTAGAGAATAGCAAAAAATAAATAATTCAATTTTTGGACTATCCCTAGTGTCGCTACGCGGAAGTTAAAAGCGAGTGTGTAATTCTGAGGAAACCTCAGGATGTCAGACACACTCAAGGCAGTCAAAAGTGACGTTGTATGGAAAGTCCCTACAGAGTAAGGAGTAGGCTTCAAAGACATAAGATATTTGGGTTTAATACCGAGAATCGTTACAAACATTGCTGAATCATTATTCTTACTTAAGAGCTAAAGCTTTACTTTATTAAAGCATTATTTTTGGGAACTGCTATAATATCTTCAATTTAGTGCAATGAGATATTTTGTGACAGGGAAATCCCTAGGCTGCATCTCAATGTGTGAATAAAGCCAAAAATTTATCGCTTTTAGGGAACAGGGAACACCGGAGCTGGGAACAGGGAATATATAGGAAAAAAGTATTTTTGCTTGCTATGAGATGTACCCAATTCCTAACTTTCCAAACTAACACAATAGTCAATTAATCGGCTAAAATTGAAAATGTAAAGCAAGCGATCGCCAATTAAATCTGAAAAATAGTAAACTTTTATTTAGGGTTTGCTGAAAAAATATTTTTTTAGGGGGGTAGAAATTAGGAGTCAGGAGAAATAATTGTCTAATATTAGTATATCTAGCCTTGTTCAACAATTAATAATTAGGGTTTGCTGAAAAAGTCTTATGGGTGAGAGTAGGAGACAACCCACCCCTCGCCCCTCCCCCTCCCAACCCACCCCTAGCCCCTCCCAGGAGGGGAGGGGGAGACAGGAGAAAAGGGAATGAGCAAGGAGGTAGGAGTAAGAATTGTAAGAATGATTTTTCTGCCCAACTATGCGCCTAAAATACTAACTTTTCGAGCGTGAAGAGCTGAAAAACAGGCACTTTTTAAAGGCCCCAAAAAGGCTAAAACCTTTATCTGTAAATACTTTTAGATTTAATCAGCAAGCCCTAATTAATAATTAATAATTACCTCTCCTTGAAAATTAGTGACATATTATACAATTTTGAAAAAAGAATATTATAAATAATAAGCACCATAAAAAGAATTTATATCATGTCCGGTTGAATACTTACATTTTGGAGAAGGTAAGGCAGCGGGAGCTGGAGGCAGGAGGCAGAAGGAAAGAAAAGGTTAGAAGGGAAAAGGTTTTTTTATCACGCTATTATCCGGACATGATATTATATAAAAGTTGATTTGACGAAAAAGATAATTTACACCATCAAAAATGGTATTAAATCTATTCCCATACGACTCCTGAATTCTGTTTGCGAAGCATGACCTAATATTCAATTCTGTAACAGTTAAAACCCGAGGTAATCATCAATTATCCATTATCAATTATCAATTAATGAACCCTTCTTCCTTCCCTCTTCCTTCTACCATTTGTAATAAACATTTATCACCCTTGGTATTAGACATATCAAAAAATGTACGCTAATATAACAAAAAATTAACATTATATCCAAAAAAATTGGACTTATAACTTAAGTATGGCAGTTAAAGTAGGAGATCTAGCACCCAACTTCACCTTACCATCCCAAGACGAAACTCCAGTTTCTCTATCTAACTTCCGTGGTAAGAAAAATGTCGTCGTTTATTTTTATCCAAAAGATGATACACCTGGATGCACTAAAGAAGCTTGTGCATTTCGAGATAAATATCAAGTATTTACAGATGCTGGTGCTGAAGTGATTGGCATTAGTGGAGACTCTCAACAGTCTCACAAACAATTTGCTAGCAAGTATAATTTACCGTTTACTCTTTTAAGCGATACTGACAACAAAGTCAGAGAATTATATGGTGTTCCCGCTACACTTTGGATATTGCCGGGTAGAGTTACTTACGTCATAGACAAAGAAGGAATTATCCGTCACATCTTTGACTCTATGCTCAATTTTGAAGCTCACGTTGAAGAAGCTTTAAAAACATTAAAAGCAATACCTGCCTGAAGTGGAAGTCAAAAGTCAAAACTTAAAAGTCAAAAGTATTGATTGGTAAGGCTTTTAGGATTTTGTAACTGGTTAGTTATTTCTGCCATCCTGCACTAGAAGGCTGTCATTTCAGTTATCAGTCATCATTTATATCATGTCCGGATAATTAGTGATAAAAAAAACTTTCTCCTTCTTTTCTTTTTTCTTCCCTCCTGAATTGCACAATTGCTGAATTCTGAGTAGTTTATTTATAACTGTTCAACCGGACATGATATTAACCTCTTGACAGAGGAGCTACGCTATCAGTACCTCCGGCTTAAACTGGAGGCTTGAAATAGGAAACTTTATTTTTTATCCTCTTCAAAGGGGAGGCTTGAGACTTGATTTTTTTTGTCATCAGAAGACTTACGCAAAATTATCTATTATCCCATAGCCTTAATATAGGGTGCGTTGCAACACACCCTACAATTAGAGTTTTTGCGTAAGTCCTCATATTATTCAATTGAATCACTCAGAGATTAGTGAATATACCAAAGAACAAGTTACTTAGGACATAGACTGATGATGAACCTCAGATAGGGAAATTTCTTTCCCCTGTTCCCTGTTCCCTGCTATAACTCCAATTCTGAAATCATTCTAAACTTGAGCAGATTCAATATCTGCTACATCATCATTATGAGCTACTTTCCCATTGCTACCATTACCATTAGTAGGCCGTGGTTGAATTAAACCATAACCACCATGATGATAACGTTTATAGATCACATTAATCTCACCTGTTGCAGCATTGGAAAACATATAGAAATCGTGATCGATAAATTGTAGCTGCTCCAGAGCTTCTTTTACACTCATTGGAGCCATCGCAAAATATTTCGTCCGTACTACCTCACTAGGTAGCTCCGGTTGGCGATCACCAATCAAGTCCTGCTCTACTGGTTGTGATTCAACTATCTCAACAGTTTTAACCTTATTAACCTTGGATTGACGCTTTTCTTTATACTTTCTTAATTGGCGTGCAATTTTATCTGCTACTAAGTCAATACTAGCATACAAATTCTCGCTACTTTCTTGGGCACGAATGACTGTACCGTTAGCGTAGATAGTTACTTCTGCCGTCTGCTTAGGATTTATCCGTGGGTTTCGAGCTACTGATAGATGTACATCTACCTCTGTAGTGAGCTGTTGAAAATGGCTAACTGCTTTTTCAATTTTTTGATTAACATACTCGTCAATGGAATCGGTTATTTCTATATTCTTACCCTGGATAACAAGCTTCATAAGCTCCCTCCGCTAATGTTTGGGCTGTATTATTTAGAGTAGCACTTTGTATTCTCCCCAACATCCTATCTTTAAAATCCTTTGCATCCCTTGACAATTCTTGATTTTTTTTGCTTAAATGTAGCTAAATTTAGCCTTGATTTTTTGGATAATTCACAGTATACATCTCCAGAAAAGAGGGAATAGGGAGTAGGGAGTAGGGAGTAGGCAGAAAGAATTAATGATTTCTATACGAGAATTAATTTTATTTTTTATTATTGGAGATGTCTAGTGCCGCTACGCCGAAGTCATGCATCGAGTGTGTAATTCTGAAGTCCCCTCAGAATGTAAGACACACTCAAGACAGTCAAAAGTATTGATTGGTAAGGCTTTTAGGATTTTGTAACTGGTTAGTTATTTCTGCCATAGTTATAGAAACCTTATCTCTTTGAACCTTTCTTTTCCTTCTGCCTTCTGCCTCCAGCATAGCTGCCTTCCTGACATGAAATAACATGGTGTATCAAAATAGTCCTTGTTTAGCAAAAACTTGCCATCTAATTTGTCCAGGATTAATCAGTTACTCAGTGGCCTGGGAATGGCAAAAATCACTTGTCCAACAACGTCGCAATTGTCCAGAATTGACTGATGTCCTCATATTATTAGAACATCCACCAGTTTATACTTTAGGACAAGGGGCAAAATTAGATTTTCTCAAATTTGACCCCGCTCAAAATGAATATGAACTTTACCGAGTGGAGCGAGGCGGGGAAGTTACATATCATTGTCCTGGCCAACTGGTGGGTTATCCTATTCTCAATTTACGACGTTATCAGCAGGACTTACATTGGTATTTACGACAATTAGAAGAAGTATTGTTACAAGTCTTAGATGTCTATAGTCTCAATGGTGAAAGATATCCAGGTTTAACAGGGGTTTGGTTAGAGGGACGAAAAATAGCAGCTATCGGGATTAAAGTAAGCCGTTGGATAACAATGCACGGTTTTGCTCTCAATGTTTGTCCAGATTTAGTTGGTTTTAATAGAATTGTACCTTGTGGTATTTCTGATAAATCTGTAGGTAGTCTGGCAGAGTTTATTCCTGGTATTACTATAGATGAAGTCCTTCCTCAAGTAGCTGCTGCTTTTACTAAAGTATTTGGAGTCGAGTTAATTTACCTAAATAACACGGGAGCATGAAAGCCATCGTCTTTTAAGCGATGGATGAAAGGTGAGGAGTCGGATTTTAAGGAGATGTATTTTATTTTACCGAAGAGCCACGTTGAAGGCCCCCGTGTTTTAACCGGGGGATGGAAACAACCGAGTCGTTTAGACTAGATAACTAAAGTGGTCTTGTGCTATTATCAACCACAATAAATTTTCCAGCCCCTGTTTGAAATGTATAGTTGTCAGCAAGTTTTAGTAGGTAAAAATCCCGATCTTATTGCTATTTTAACATTCTTGTGTGAACAGTCTCACAAGCTCACTAACATGGGAATATATTATGGTCGGCAATTATATTTTAAGTCTCACAAAACTCTGGGCAAGTTTGACGCAGGAATTGGTTTATAAACACAACTATCATTACAAAGTTTTATATTCGCTCTTCAGCACAACAAATATTGAGAACTGTAGCTGAATCCCATACGCTCTTATTATGGTCTAATGAAAGCCTACAATGAAGGTAAAATCTCAGACAGACCAAGGATTCCTAACTACAGAAAAAAAGGGGGAATGGCTACAGTAAGTTACCCCAAACAAGCATTAAAGCTTAAAGATAATCAAATTAGAGTACCACGCTTGTAATACCTGTAAGCGCTGGTTTGGTCTAGATTGTTTTTATATTCCTATGCCGAGTAATCTCGAATTTTTATCTATTAAAGAACTGAGAATATTACCGAGGAACAAATGTTTTACCCAAGAATTTGTCTATGAAAAAGAAATAGTAGTTAAACCTCAATTAAACCAAGACAATGTATTAGGAATAGACCATGGTGTAAATAATTGGTTGACCTGTGTATCGAATATTGGTACGAGCACGGGTTGTAGATGGGAAAAAGATAAAATCAATGAATCGTTGGTACAATAAACAAGTATCAACCATTAAAGAAAATCGACCTCAAGGATTTTGGTCAAATAAACTAGCTGCAATTACAGAAAAGCGTAACCGCCAAATGCGATTTGGGTATTAATAAAGCAGCCAGAATAGTAATTAATCATTGCGCACAAAAATTCTATTGGTACAATTGTATTTGGTTGGAATAAAGGTCAGAAAAATCAAATCAAATTAGGAAAAAAAAGTAATTCTGAGTTTTTACCAATTCCTACAGCTAGACTGAAAGAAAGAATAGCTCAATTGTGTATTGAATATGGAATAATTTTGATAGAAACAGAAAGATTGTTATACAAGTATTGCTTCATTTTTAGATGGTGACAATCTGCCTATTTATGGTGAAAAACCCAATGATTGGAAACCGTCACCGAAAAGAATAAAGCGTGGTTTGTATAGAAGTAGTAATAATTGGTTAATAAATGCAGACTGTAACGGGGCTGCAAATATCATCACAAAAGTAAGCCGCAAAGCTGTAGGGGCGATTCGCGAATCGCCCCTACTTAAGCCGACTGTGTAGGGGCACTTTGACTTGTCCTCAGAGAATATATCTTTGGTCAGCGCTCGAAAAAACGAAGCAACATGGATTTATCCTGTTGCGTAGTATCAACTTAGAATCCCCGTGACTTAAGTCCGGGGAGCAGTCAATATTAGACACTTCCAATAATAAAAAATAGAATTAATTATCGAAGATAAATTATCAAATCTTCCCCTCCTGGGAGGGGTTAGCGGTGGGTTCCCTACTCCCTCTTTTCTGTCTATTAAAAAGGTATAGGATCGGAATCATCTGGTGGTGAATTCTCTTCTTGCACATTTGGTTTTGATTCTTCGTTGAAAGTAGAGCTACGACGAGATTTTAAATCAACAACATTATTATAGTTTTGCTCTTGTGGTTGTGTCTGAGTTACAGTTCTTTTAGTAGATTGATTTCTGGATGTTTGACTATCATTTTGAGTCATAGCTTCAGGACTAACAGGATATATTCTGGAGGCTGTTAATTCAGCTCGTTTTTCTTTAAAACCTTCCGGTCTTTCAAGAGTATTGATATTCAAGCGACCTTCAACAATTATATAATCCCCTTCATGGTATTGTTGACTAACTTGTTGAGCTAAATCTCCCCATGCTACTACTTTTAGTATGGCAGGTTTTTTTTCTACTCCTAAATTAGAAAATTCTACCATCATTTCTGCTACTGGTAATTGAGCATCTGCTGTGTAGCGCAGTTCTGGATCTTTGATAATTTGTACCATTAATATACAGCTATTCATTTTGATTTTTAACTATGTAATAAGTAAATAAATTAAGAGAGCTTTTCATTTTATATCATACTGAACTGAATAACCCACATTCGGCACTTCAATTTGTAACATGAAAATTAGTATAAAATCTGTAGCTTGCTTAAATATTTATATTATATAAATTATCTTCATTTACCTCGATCAGGAGTCAAATTCTCAGTTAAATATTAAGCATAAATACTGACTGAATCCTTGACTCCTATTGACTACTATAATTTTTCTTCTTAACTTCTTACTTCTTACTTCTTACTTTTGACTTTTGACTTTTGACTTTTGACTTTCTCAATCATTTAGCTTTTTCCCACTCATAAATAAATTCACAAAATCATGGATTGTATTACGGTAATCCCTCAAAGTTTTATCAACCCAATCTCGATCATTACTATCTGCATAAATATGTACTAAAGGTTCTGCAGCATCCGGTAAAACTAATACCCAATTATCATTTTGATGATTAATAATCTTTACTCCATCAGTTAATTCTAATTTTTCTGGAGAATTAGTTTCTACTAAATACCTCATTAAAGCTCCTTTTACTTTCCAAGGACAACGTACTTTATAGGAACGATGAGTAACAACAGGAATATCCGCACTAATTTGTCCTAAAGAACGCTCTTGAATAGTCAACATTTCTATCACTTTAGCGATACAAAACATCGCATCAAAACCAGGATGCAATTTAGGAAAAATAAATCCCATATCACCACTTCCACCTAATACCACATTATGATTAATTTGACAAGCCTCCATCAATGCTGTAGGATTTGCTTTTGTCCGAATTACATGACTATCATGACGACGAGCAATTTTTTCTACCGCCGCAGAAGCATTTATTGGTACTACTACCGCACTACGTGGATGAGCAGTTAACATCAAATTAACCATTAGTGCAGTTAACATTTCACCACGAATAGCAGAACCAGTTTCATCTACTAATATTAATTGTTCTCCATTTGCCGTTACTTGAACCCCTACATTTGCTTGTAAAGCTTCTACCACCCGACCTAATTGATCTAATAAACTTTCTTTTTCTTCTTGCCCTAAAGAAGTCTCTTTTAAGCTAGCATTTAGAACTACAGCATCACAACCAAATTTAGCTAATAATTGTGGTAATATTGCTCCCGAAACACCATAACAATAATCAATTACAACTTTAGATTTACTATAGCGAATTGCCTCAGAATTAAGCAGATTTTCAAAGCCTTTGCTATAAGCATCTAATACTTCATGACGGTAAACCATCTTGCCAATTTCTGGAATTTGTACTCGGCGTAAATCTTCTTTAAAATACGCTCCTTCTATCTTTTTTTCCTTCGCTTTAGAAAGATTAATTCCTTGAGAATCAAAAATTTCAATTAATATTTGGTCTGAGCGGTTAGGAGAAAGACGTACATGAACACCACCTACAACATTCATAGTTGGTAAAATTGTTCTAGCAATAGGAATAGCAGTAGATTCTAAATTTATTATATTCACTCCAACTGACATTAAACCCGCAATTAAAGACCGAGAAACCATCCGAGATATACTACGTTGGTCGCGAGAAACTGATATTGTCGAACCAGGTTTCAAAGTAGAACCATAAGCTGCCCCTAACTTCACCGCAAATTCTGGAGTAATATCAATATTTGCTAATCCTTGCACCCCTCGTTGCCCAAACAAATTTCTCTTAGCAGTTGTACCCCAAATCAAATTAATATTCAGGGTAGCTCCAGATTCTACTCTTTTACTAGGCCATACTCTAACATTGGGACTAATTTGAGCCTCTTCTCCTACAGTAGATAATGAACCAACCACAGCACCTTCTAATACCTGAGCGCGACGATCTATCCTTGCACCTCGACAAATTATACAAGCTCTTAAATTTGCATCCTCTCCCACCAGTACCCCATTCCAAATAATTGGGCGCTTCACATCAGCATCTGCACCAATTGTCACATTATCTCCAATCACACTACCTGCTTCAATCTGAACTCTTGGACCAATTCTGCAGTTATCTCCGATTAAAGCTGGTGTCTCAATTTTAGCTGTCCGGTCAATATAAGTATTTTCTCCTGTCCAAAGTCCAGGCGATCGCTCTTGATAAGCAAAATCAAGTTTTACTGTCTGTTGAAGTGCATCATATTGAGCTTCCCGATAGGCATCTAAATGTCCGACATCACACCAATAACCTTCTGCTATATAGCCATACATTGGCTCATTTTTATCTAACAATAAAGGAAATAATTCTTTAGAGAAATCACTTTCTTGATTGGCTGGTAAATAGTTTAAAATTTCTGGTTCTAAGATGTATGTTCCTGTATTAACAGTATCAGAAAATATTTCACTGGTAGAAGGTTTTTCTAGAAACCTTTTTATCCTCTGTTGTTCATCAGTAATTACCACTCCAAATTCAATAGGATTAGGTACGCGAGTTAGGACTAAAGTGGCTTTTGAGTTATTTTTTTTATGAAATTCTATAGCTGTAGTTAAATCAAAATCTGTAATTGTATCTCCACTAATTACCAAGAAAGTTTCATCGAGAAGTTCAGCAATATTTTTCACACAACCAGCAGTTCCTAGAGGTTGTTCTTCCTCTACGGCATAAGTCATTTGTACTCCAAATTGACTGCCATCTTGAAAATATTCACGCATTACATCAGGTAAATAATGTAAAGTAGCAATAATCTCTCTAATTTGATGTTTTTTTAATAAATTAATAATATGTTCGGCTATTGGGCGATTTAAAATTGGTACCATTGGTTTCGGAAGATCGCAGGTCAGTGGCCTGAGTCGTGTTCCGGAACCTCCCGCCATTAATACTGCACGCATAATTCCTCCTTTATGATTGATTTTGTCTTAATATCTATATAGCAATCCTATTTTATTTCTGTATAAAAATCTTATTGTTTTTAGGGAACAGGGAATAGGGAACAGGTAAGAGTTTCAGTTTTTTTACCTACTTTTTGATTACCCGCAACCTATTTAGGATTGCTATAGCCATAAGATTTGAGTTGTGAGATATTGAAAACTTTTAGGGAATAGCGGTGCGACCCCGCGACAACGTTAGTCGCAAGGGAATGCGCACCAAGAGAGGGTGAACAGATTAGACGAAAAAATGTATCATATGAATATAATAATTGGTATATTCTATACTTTTAAGGAACATCTCAATTCTCACAACTGATTCCTGATTGCTATATTAATTCATTAATACTAATTGACACTTTTTTATATGATTGTGTCAGAACGCAAATAATTAGTCAAAATTCATTGCTTCTTATTTCCTTTTAAATACTATAGTTAATATTTTTTTATTGACTTTGAGCAAATTTTTGGTAAGTATTTCCTGCGCAATGCTTACAGACTAGCTAGCTACTAATAGCAGAATGCTTACAATTTTCACTCGAAGCTTTTCTTCAAATTCCCCACTCAGAATCAATCAAAATCCAGGAATTTTAATAAACTTTAGAAATTGCAAAAATCATCAAAAATTAATTTTTTTACTGATTTTTTACCGAATTATTAATTATTAATTATTAATTATTAAATAATTATGGTTTAAAGCCTCCCCTTTTAAGGGGAAAAAAGCGGTCTCCGGATGGCGAGGAAACCTGCGCCATATCCAATAAACCAAGAGAAAAAATAATATTTCCTTATATTCAATCAAGAGCGGTTTTAACCAGAGGTAATAATCAATTATCCATTATCAATTAATGAACACCTTTTTATTCTCTGTTCCTGATTTGCTAGTAGCTATAGAGAAGTTTTGTTCAAATATCATCTAATTTTAATTCCATAATCATTAAGTATATAAGTCAACTTAATATAGAAAATGATTGTTTAGAAAAAATAGAAGTTAGGCAATTTTTTTTACCTTGCCTGACACCTTGTATCCTGGTTTTATATTTTTTTACCGAGAGATTGTGGGTATGCGCCTCCCATTTTAAGGGGATAAAAAAAAGATAATTCTGTATTTCAAGCCTCCTGATTGCAGAGGTACTGATAACTGATAACTGATAACTGAAATGACACTCACCTACTTACCTATATTAACTATATTGGTTATAATAGTTTGAGTAATCTTAAACCTAAAGTCCAATTAAGATTAATTAAATAATTATTATATTGGGCAACTGGAGAGTACAAAGTTCTTCCCAAGAACAATTTGCGTTGAAGGCTGAAAGTATTACTGTAAAAGCCTTACAGTACTTACAGCTCTGAATAAAGAATTTTTAACCTTTATATCGCTGAAAGCCTTAGCTATCAATAGTTATTTCAAGAACTTTGCACTGTCTAGTGGGCAATACCTGAAAAATTGACCTTTTAAGAGTTTTTGTTCCATGAGTACGTTAATTGGCCTGCTATTACTGGTTATATATGGAGGTGGAATCTGGAAGTTCTGGAATGGGTTTAAACAGACGAACTTTTCTCAGAATTTTCAGAATCGTTTGGTATTATCTATATTTTGGCCTGTTTTATTAATTGGTAACAAATCTTACCGTAAGAACTTTACAAAAGCTCTGAAAGGTTCTAGACGATAGAAAAATAAATGTCCAAAAAAAAGTCTGCCTTGTCCTCGGATGGGGACCAATCTTCCTGGTTCGCTCAAAAAAATTTAGATAATTGGCATACTCAAATCATCGCAGTACAGAGTCGCTTTGATCGAGATTACCGAGGAGAATCTTTTGAATTACCCTCGGAAATAGAAGCAATGCCAATATTTCATGATTATGCCTCCGGTAATCTCACAGCAAAAATAGTTTCACCTTTTTGGGAAATAGCTAAACCTAAGAAAAATCAAAAATGTTTGGATATTGGCTGTGGAGTGAGTTTTTTGATTTACCCTTGGCGTGATTGGGAAGCTTTTTTTTATGGTCAAGAAATTAGTACAATAGCCAGAGATAATCTCAATCACCGAGGCTCTCTACTTAATTATAAACTATTTAAAGGAGTAGAGTTAGGACCTGCTCACCAATTAAATTATCAAACAAATGAGTTTGACTTGGCGATCGCTACAGGTTTTAGTTGTTATTATCCGATAGATTATTGGGAAGAAGTACTTAAGGAAGTAAAACGTATTCTTAAACCTGAAAATAACTTTGTTTTTGATGTGCTTAACCCAGAACAACCATTAGCAGAAAATTGGGCAATTTTAGAAACATATTTAGGAGCAGAAGTATTTTTGGAACCTTTAGAAAATTGGGAAAAAATGATCGAAACTATGGGCGGAAAAATAGTAAAGCGACAACCTGGAGAACTATTTCAAATGTATAAAGTTAAATTTTAATTAGTTAAGAGGTTTGAGTTAAAGATTGCTAGTTACCAGAAAATTGGGTTTAAAGCCTCGCCCATAAGCGGGCGACTTTATTAGTAGTTGATTTTATTTCAATAAATATGTTATCATATTGTTAGTTTAAGAGTCAAATTATGAAAGCTAGATTTAAGTATCGTATCTATCCAACACCGGGACAAAAATACCGAGAGCGCAAAGCTATTTGGTTGTGTCCGTGTGGCGAGTGAATGATAGTCTAGCTTGTTGCCTGTGAAAAGTATAAATTAGGAGAGAAGAAACCCAATAATTCTCAACTACAAAAACAGTTTATCACTCAATCAAAAAACACTGAAGACAGAGAATGGTTATCAGAAGTTTCTGCTATACCATTGCAGCAATCTTTGAATGATTTAAACCAGGCGTTGCTCTAATTTTTTCAAATCGACTAAAGGTGAGAGAAAAGGCAGACCTATTAAACCTCCAGATTGCTTCGTTCCTCGCAACGCTCCGCGATTTAAAAGTAAAAAGTCAAAGCAAACTGCTCGGTTTACACTCGTGAGGATTTAAAGTTGGTCAACACAAAGTTTATTTAGCTAAGATTGGAAAGCTGAAAATTGTATCGCCTGTGAGATTTACCTGCTGCTCCATCATCAGTAACAGTAATCAAAGATTGTAGGGGCGATTCGCGAATCGCCCCTACTAGATATTTCTTGAGTTTTGTAGTAGAAATACAACCAGAAGTCTTACCTAAAACTGATAATTCAGTAGGCATAGATTTAGGTATTAAAACTTTTGTGACATTTAGCAATGGTACAAAGGTTGATGCTCCTAAGCCACTGAAGAAACGAATTAAGAAATTAAGAAAGGTAAAGTTTGTCACTATCTCATAAAACTAAAGGATCTAAAAGGTATGAAAAAGCACGGGTTAGAGTGGCTAAGTTCCATGTCAAACTGAAAGATACAAGAATAGATTTTCTACATAAATTATCTACTAAAATAATTCGTGAAAACCAAACAGTTGTTTTAGAAGATTTAAACGTTTCTGGTATGATTAAGAACCGTAAATTATCTAGATCAATATCTGATTTAGGTTGGAGAACTTTCAGAATATTCCTAGAAGGAAAAGCAGAAAAATATGGTCGCGATTTCAGAGTAATTAGTCGTTGGGAACCCACATCTCAAACTTGCTCTAGCTGCGGTTTTAAAGGTGGAAAATTAGACCTTCAGGTGCGCGAGTGGGAGTGTCTAAACTGTGGCAGCAAACACGATAGAGACGTAAGCGAAGCTCCTCCGCAGGAGGCAAACGCAGCGATAAATATATTAGTCGCCGGAGGGCATTCGGAGACAAAAAACGGACGTGGAGGCAAGTGTAAGACTACCGCCAAGGTAGCAACAGCCTGTGAGACGTCAACCCACCGAGGAGTTACGGCTCGGTAGGAATCCCCGTGCCTTTAGGCCGGGGAGGATGTCAAAGAGTCGAGTATTCAATATATATATAACAGAAGAAAGAAGGAAGAAAAAAGAAGGAAAAATATTGTTTTTTCTTTTTCTGAATTTTAACCCACATTCCGCACTTCAATTTGTAACCCACATTCCGCACGTCAATTTGTAACATGAAAAGTAGTATAAAAAAACCATCTTGATTCAGTATTTATACGGTATAAATTATCTTCATTGACCTGGATCGAGAATCAAATTATCAGGAAAGTATTAAGTATAAATACTCAATTATCACCACTACTATTTTCTTCTGAATTCTGGA
>NZ_JAAHHG010000171.1 GCF_010692555.1 Okeania sp. SIO3B5
ATAAGAATTCTTGATAGATAAGTCGCGGGAGGGCATTCTGAGACTCGTGCGCGGACGTGGAGGCAAGTGTAAGACTACCGTCAAGGTAGCAGCAGCCGGTGAGACGTCAACTCGCTGAAGAGCTACGGCTCGGTAGGAATCCCCGTGCCTTTAGGCCGGGGAGGATGTCAATAAGGCCAGTTAACAAAGTCAGAAGTCAGAAGTCAGAAGTCATAAATTGTTTTGTTACGGGTATTTAAGCCCCCCCCAAAACATTTCGCCTTAAAATGTGGGGTTGCGCGACCCAATCCTGTTTGATAATTTGAGATTTGAGAAAGTTTTTATAGCAGAAGGAAGAGGGAAGAAGGAAAAATCTGGTGTTGTCTGAGTTTTAAGCTTTTGAGCTGTCCCCGCCCTTTGCCTCGACTCCTATACCAAACCTTCAATTGCAATATTTTTAAATAAGTATTAGTATTTTTTGATAATTAATGCTATATTTATATATCTGGTACTTTATATTTTTATACATTTTGGCTGCTGGGCGAGCAGTGTCAGTCTGTGGAGTGACCGTAAGGCCGGAAAGAGGGAAAAGCCTCGGAGGCAGGTGCTATAAAACAGAAACCTAAGTCGTGAGTCTTAGGAATTCCGCAGTGTCTCTCAAGGGAGCCGTCGGGATGAGATAAATTTCTACAATTCTGGAACTTAAAGAAAAGTTAACTATGGCCAATATTAAGTCTGCTATCAAGCGAATCCAGATTGCTGAACGCAATCGTTTGCGCAACAAAAGCTACAAATCAGCAGTTAGAACCCTGATGAAAAAATACTTTACTGCTGTTGAAAACTATGCTGCTAATCCTACAGAGGAATTAAAGCAAGAAGTTAATCTGCGAATGTCAAAAGCTTACAGTAAAATTGACAAAGCTGTAAAATGTGGTGTTTTACACAAAAATAATGGTTCTCGCAAAAAGTCCAGGTTAGTTAGATTTTATAAAAGACACCTACAGATCGACAGTAAACAGCCAGAGTCTTCAGAAACTTCAGAAACTAATGATTCTCTAGCTTCTTAACAAATATAAAATTGCTGAGAAGTCGGTACAGTTGCTAGAATAAGTAATAACTTAAATTTAGTATCCGACTTCATTTTTTTTTCAATAGCTGTCTTCGTTGACATCCTCTCCGGCCTGAAGGCGCGGAGATTCCTACTGAGCCGTAGCTTCTCGGCGGGTTGACGTTTTGCTTCGCATAGCTGTCGCTAACACAGGGTGCTGCTTCCTTGGCGGTAGTCTAACGCTTCCCTCCACGTCCGCGCACGAGTTTCCGCAATTCGCAGCTCCTCCGGAGGAGGCGTGCCCCCCGGCAACTAACAACACTGTAGCATATATTCAATTCACTTGCATACTAAAATAAAAAGTCGCCCTACAAGGGCGAGGCTTTAAACCCAATTTTTCGGTAAAAAAGGTTTAAAATAGTTAAAGCCATCCATTAACAACTTTGTATATTTTTGTGGCAAATATACCTATATCAACTGACAATATAGCACTACAAATCGACTAAGAGAATATTCATAATGTCAAGCCTCCTTAATTGCAAGAGGTACTGATAACTGATAACTGAAAAACCTGGAGTAGCCACAAATGCAGCTAATTGATACTCACGTTCATATAAACTTTGACGTATTCAATTCTGACTTGGAAGACATACGGCAACGTTGGCAACAAGCAGGAGTTGTCCACCTGGTTCACTCTTGTGTTGAACCACAGGAATTCAATGCTATTAAATCAATAGCAGATCGTTTTCCAGAACTATCTTATGCAGTTGGCCTACACCCTTTAGATGCTCATAAGTGGACATCTACGACGGCTACTCAAATTGAAGAGTTAGCTGCATCCGATCCTCAAGTAGTAGCCATCGGAGAAACAGGATTAGATTTTTACAAAGCAGATAATCAAGAACAACAAAAATTTGTTTTTAGACAGCAGTTAACCATCGCCAAAAAACTCAACAAACCATTAATTATCCATTGTCGTGATGCTGCTCAGTCAATGGCCGAGATTATTGATGATTTCCAAAAAAATCAAGGACTTGTGAGAGGAGTAATGCATTGTTGGGGAGGTAATCCAGAAGAAACTAAGATTTTTATAGACTTAGGATTTTATATTAGCTTTAGTGGAACTGTTACCTTTAAAAAGGCTATCCAAATTCAAGAATCAGCTAAGATAGTAGATGACGATCGACTGTTAGTAGAAACGGATTGTCCATTCCTAGCACCAGTTCCAAAGCGGGGCAAACGAAACGAACCTGCTTATGTTAAATACGTTGCTGAAAAAGTAGCTGAACTTAGAGGTGTGACGGTAGAAAGTTTAGCATTACAAACTAGCGAAAATGCTTGCAGGCTATTTGGGTTATCTATTGACACAAAAAAATCTAAAGGTTACTATAGTTAGATTTCATCATTAAAAGTCGAAAAAAGAGATTAATACCTTGATAGCTAATGGCCAATGCTAGTTCTGAAAGTTAAGTTTGAGAGTAAATTGAAATATGTACCACTTAACGAAGTCAGAAGTCAGAAGTTATTTTTGTAACGGTGGTTTGAGCAAGGCTCCAAAAATATTTCGCCAGCCAAGGCGGGGTGGTGTAACCCAATTATTTTGATAAGTAGCATAAGTTATTGAATTAGGAGATGCTCTTAAAAAAAAGTTATTAATAAAGTATAATTCTCTAGCAACGGCACCGAATAATTATGATATCTTCAATAAACTTATCGTTTAATTTGCTTTCATTAAAACTTTATTACTAATTAGGGCTTGCTGAATAAAATTGTAATCAATACCAGTTAAGGCTTCCAGGATGAAATATTGCTGAGGGGGGTTCAAGGTTTTTGGCTTAATTAGTCTCAAAATGCTCATATTTTTCCCTGACAATGCCGAAAATTTGGCCGTAGCAGATAGTCTAAACTATTGCCAGATGAGCTGTTCCCTATCATCACCATCAGACTTTTTCAGCAAACTCTAATTACTAATTACTAAAAACTAACTTTTTGTATTAGGCTTGATGCTGTAAATATACGACTATACTACTTAGGTATAAACTTCTTCATTGTAACCACAATTATAAATTAATGATATTAGCTATAAATTTGTTGTTTACCTCAAAAATAGTATCTAGTGAGTAAATTTAACAGCAGAAAATTAGACATTGCTGAGGGGGAAATGGGAATATAAGTGGTGAGTGGGGACAGGCATAGTACCTATTCCTGCCAAGGAGTGAAAATATAAATAACGGGAAAAGATCAGGAACGGGCAAGATGCCCATTCAACTTCTACAAAACTATTAAACCTACATTCCGCATTTATGCAACGCCGAAAATTAAAATCAAGCTCAATAAAAATTATGAAATTGTACTGTATGAAGCAAATAACTTAGGACATAAACTTTGCTGCTTTACTTAATGTATATAAATTGTAAAAAAATTACACTAAATAATTTACAAATTTATTACACTTCAAGTTTTAAATAAAATTTGTGGGAGATAAATCCACCCATAAAAACTCAAAAAAACTAATAGATAAACAACCAGGATAATCAAGAATGATTCATCAAAAATTAAATATCAACACACAAAGCAACCTACCCATTTTCAATATGCCCGATCTGATTGAAATTCAGAGGGCAAGCTTTCGATGGTTCCTAGAGTATGGCCTAATAGAAGAACTAGAAAGCTATTCTCCAATTACAGATTATACAGGAAAACTAGAACTTCACTTTATTGCTAAAAATTACAAATTAAAGCAACCCAAATATGTTGTAGAAGAAGCAAAGCGTAGAGACAGCACCTACGCAGTGCAAATGTATGTTCCCACCCGCTTAATCAACAAAGAAACTGGAGAAATTAAAGAACAAGAAGTATTTATTGGCGATCTCCCCCTAATGACAGACAGAGGCACATTTATCATCAATGGAGCTGAAAGGGTAATCGTTAATCAAATAGTTCGTTCTCCTGGAGTTTATTACAAATCTGAAACAGATAAAAGTGGACGACGTACATATAATGCCAGTTTAATTCCTAACCGAGGTGCATGGCTGAAGTTTGAAACAGATAAAAATGACTTAGTTTGGGTCAGAATAGATAAAACCCGCAAACTTTCAGCTCAAGTATTACTAAAAGCTTTAGGATTAGGGGACAGTGAAATTTTTGACTCTTTGAGACATCCTGATTATTTTCAAAAAACAATAGAAAAAGAAGGACAATATGGAGAAGAAGAGGCATTATTAGAACTGTATCGGAAATTACGCCCTGGAGAACCACCAACTATTGCAGGTGGGGAACAACTACTCCACAGTAGATTCTTTGACCAAAAAAGGTATGACCTAGGAAAGGTAGGAAGATATAAGCTCAATAAAAAGCTCAGGTTAAACTTACCAGACACAGTACGAGTATTAACCAAAGAAGACATATTAGCTGTAGTTGACTATCTAATTAATTTAGAATATGACATTGGTCAAACAGATGATATTGACCATTTAGGAAACCGACGGGTGAGAAGTGTAGGAGAACTCCTGCAAAACCAAGTAAGAGTAGGTTTAAACCGTTTAGAGCGAATTATTCGAGAGCGGATGACTGTATCCGAGTCAGACTCATTAACACCAGCATCACTGGTGAACCCAAAACCATTGGTAGCAGCCATCAAAGAATTTTTCGGCTCCTCTCAGTTGTCCCAATTTATGGACCAAACAAACCCATTGGCAGAGCTGACTCACAAACGACGAATATCAGCTTTAGGACCTGGAGGACTAACTAGAGAAAGAGCTGGATTTGCTGTACGAGATATCCATCCTTCTCATTACGGGCGAATTTGTCCGATTGAGACACCAGAAGGGCCAAATGCTGGTTTAATTGGTTCCTTAGCAAATCATGCTAAAGTCAATGGCTACGGATTCATCGAAACACCATATTATCCTGTAGAAAATGGTCGAGTTTTGCGCGAGGGCAAACCAATATACATGACAGCAGACGCAGAAGATGATTCCCGGGTAGCACCAGGGGACATTATGACCGATGCAGAAGGTAATATTTTGGGGGATGTTGTACCAGTACGTTATCGACAAGACTTTACTACTACCACCCCCCAACAAGTAGACTATGTAGCAGTTTCCCCAGTGCAAGTAGTTTCAGTTGCTACGTCATTAATTCCATTTTTGGAGCATGATGATGCTAACCGGGCATTGATGGGTTCCAATATGCAACGACAAGCAGTTCCATTGTTGCGCCCAGAAAGACCTTTAGTTGGAACAGGTTTAGAAGCCCAAGCTGCCAGGGACTCTGGTATGGTAGTTATTACCCGCACAGATGGAGAAGTTAGCTTTATAGACTCAACTAAAATATCTGTGGTCGATACAGAAGGTAATACAATAGATTACCCGTTGTGTAAATATCAAAGGTCTAACCAAGATACTTGCTTAAATCAAAGACCTTTGGTGTATGAGGGAGACCAAGTAGTAGCTGGTCAAGTATTAGCTGATGGCTCCTCCACTGAAGGTGCTGAGTTGGCTTTAGGGCAGAATATTTTGGTGGCTTATATGCCTTGGGAAGGTTATAACTACGAAGATGCAATTTTGATTAGTCAACGTTTAGTATATGACGATGTTTATACATCTATTCATATTGAAAAGTTTGAGATTGAGGCCCGACAGACAAAGTTAGGACCTGAAGAAATTACCAGAGAAATTCCTAATGTAGGGGAAGATGGTCTGCGGAACTTAGATGAACAAGGAATAATTCGAGTTGGTGCTTGGGTAGAATCTGGAGATATTCTTGTCGGTAAAGTGACGCCCAAGGGAGAGTCTGATCAACCACCAGAAGAAAAGTTGTTGCGGGCAATTTTTGGAGAAAAAGCACGGGATGTACGAGATAATTCTCTCCGAGTACCGAATGGTGAAAAAGGTCGCATTGTTGATGTGCGAGTATTTACGAGGGAAAAAGGAGATGAATTGCCTCCTGGAGCAAATATGGTGGTTAGGGTTTATGTGGCTCAAAAGCGGAAGATTCAGGTAGGAGATAAAGTAGCAGGGCGACATGGAAATAAGGGTATTGTTTCACGGATTTTACCTATTGAAGATATGCCTTATTTGCCCGATGGTACTCCGATAGATGTGGTGTTAAATCCTTTGGGCGTACCTTCGAGGATGAATGTGGGACAGATTTTTGAGTGCTTGCTAGGGTGGGCAGGTGAGGTTTTGAGCGTGCGATTTAAGTGTGTACCATTTGATGAGATGCACGGTCCTGAAAAGTCACGAGAAACAGTACATCGAATGTTGGAATTGGCCAGGGAGCGTTCTGGTAAAGATTGGGTATTTAATGAAAGTCATGCCGGGAAAATTTGTGTTTATGATGGACGAACTGGAGAAAAGTTTGACCGTCCGGTGACTGTGGGAATTGCTTATATGTTGAAACTGGTTCACTTAGTTGATGATAAGATTCATGCTCGTTCCACAGGACCTTATTCTCTGGTGACTCAGCAACCTTTGGGTGGTAAGGCACAACAAGGTGGTCAGCGTTTTGGAGAAATGGAAGTATGGGCCTTGGAAGCTTTTGGTGCTGCTTATACTTTGCAAGAGTTGTTAACTGTGAAATCTGATGATATGCAAGGTCGGAATGAGGCTTTGAATGCAATTGTTAAAGGAAAAGCAATTCCACGACCTGGTACTCCTGAGTCTTTCAAGGTATTGATGCGAGAGTTACAGTCTCTATGTTTAGATATTGCAGCTCACAAGGTAGAAACTATGGATGATGGTACTACTCAGGATGTGGAAGTTGATTTGATGGCAGATATATTAGGAAAGCGAGCGCCTTCTCGTCCAGTATATGAGTCGTTATCTCAAGATGAAAATCAGCAGTAAGTAAATTATCTTGTGTATCTTGTGGGGCGGGCATCCTGCCTGCCCAAAAATATCAGGAACGGGCAAGTATCAGGAACGGGCAAGATGCCCATTCCACAATCATTCCCTTAATATGCAATGCTTGTTAATTTTGTAGTCTTAACTCTATTATTGTAAAAATGCCAAAACTTGAACAAAGATTTGATTATGTCAAAATTGGTCTAGCTTCTCCAGAAAGAATTCGTACCTGGGGAGAAAGAACTCTACCAAATGGTACAGTAGTAGGAGAAGTTACTAAACCAGAAACTATTAATTACCGGACTCTAAAGCCAGAGATGGATGGGTTGTTTTGCGAACGCATCTTTGGTCCGGCGAAAGATTGGGAATGTCATTGTGGAAAGTATAAGCGAGTCCGACATCGAGGTATTGTTTGTGAAAGATGTGGAGTAGAAGTAACTGAGTCACGGGTGCGCCGTCACCGTATGGGATATATAAAATTAGCAGCACCAGTTACTCATGTTTGGTATCTCAAGGGTATTCCGAGTTATATGGCAATTTTGTTAGATATGCCATTACGAGACGTAGAACAAATTGTTTACTTCAATGCTTATGTGGTATTAGATCCAGGTAACCATGAAAGTTTAAATTATCAGCAACTGTTAACAGAGGATGTTTGGCTAGAAATTGAAGATCAAATTTATAGCGAAGATTCAACAATAGTTGGGGTTGAAGTTGGCATTGGTGCTGAAGCTCTACAAGTCTTATTACAAAATCTTAATCTAGAAGCGG
Organism: Okeania sp. SIO3B5; assembly: GCF_010692555.1. Lineage (GTDB taxonomy): Bacteria > Cyanobacteriota > Cyanobacteriia > Cyanobacteriales > Microcoleaceae > Okeania. The sequence continues at coordinate 7,645 of NZ_JAAHHG010000171.1, forward strand.
AAGCAGAAAAACTAAGGGAAGAAATTGCTAATTCTAAAGGTCAAAAACGCGCTAAATTAATTAAACGTTTGCGAGTAATTGATAATTTTGTTGCTACGGGTTCAAGACCAGAATGGATGGTTTTAGATGCAATTCCAGTTATTCCACCGGATTTACGTCCAATGGTACAATTGGATGGTGGTCGTTTTGCCACTAGCGATTTGAACGATCTTTATCGACGAGTGATTAACAGAAATAATCGCTTGGCAAGACTGCAAGAGATTTTAGCACCAGAGATTATTATCCGTAATGAAAAACGAATGTTGCAAGAAGCAGTTGATGCTTTGATTGATAATGGTCGTCGCGGTCGTACTGTGGTAGGTGCCAACAACAGACCTCTGAAATCTTTGAGTGATATTATCGAAGGAAAACAAGGTCGTTTCCGGCAAAACTTGTTAGGTAAACGGGTTGATTATTCAGGGCGTTCGGTAATTGTTGTCGGACCGAAATTGGCAATTAATCAGTGTGGTTTACCACGAGAAATGGCGATTGAATTGTTTCAACCATTTGTCATTCATCGGTTAATTCGTCAGGGGTTAGTTAATAATATTAAAGCTGCTAAAAAACTGATTCAAAGGGGAGACCCGAATGTTTGGGATGTGCTGGAGGAAGTAATAGAAGGTCATCCAGTGATGTTGAACCGGGCGCCGACTTTACACAGATTAGGTATTCAAGCTTTTGAACCTATTTTAGTAGATGGTCGTGCAATTCAGTTACATCCTTTAGTTTGTCCGGCATTTAATGCTGACTTTGATGGCGACCAAATGGCGGTTCATGTGCCACTTTCTCTAGAGTCGCAAGCAGAGGCCAGGTTGTTGATGTTGGCATCGAATAATATTTTGTCTCCTGCAACTGGTCGTCCGATTATTACGCCTTCTCAAGATATGGTATTAGGTTGTTATTATCTGACGGCAGAAAACCATAGGGAGCAAGGTGGAAGAGAACTATATTTTGCTAGCTTTAACGATGTAATTTTAGCTTATGAACAGTCTAAGTTAGGGTTACATACTTATGTGTATTTGAGGTTGCCTGGTGATGTGGCAGTCGAAACAGATAAACCAGAAGAAATGCCTCCCGATATCCAACAGATGTCAGAAGAAGTTGCGATTAAAAATTATTGGATGCCATTGGATAGTAAGATATTACCCGATGATTTGGGAGAGTTGAAGTCAGAGAAAACTCTAGAAAATGGAGAGGTAGTGAAGCGTTATCACTTGTATCGGGTTCATTATACTCCACAGGGAAAAATTAAACAGGTTCATATTAAATCTCGCCAGGTGCGGGAGATAAATGGAGAAGTATCGACACAGTTTGTGGTAACAACACCTGGTCGTATAATTCTCAATCAAACAATTCAAAGTGTTTTGTAAGGAGTCAGGAGTCAGGAGTCAGGAAGGCAGCTATGCTGGAGGCAGCTATGCTGGAGGCAGAAGGCAGAAGGGAAAAGCGAACGGGCAAGATGCCCATTCCACAACCACTAAATCAAGCGAGGGTGCAATTCGGAGCTTGGCATTAGCCAATGCCATTTGCTTCGCATAACTATCGTTAACGCCCCAACATACATCTGGTATTGCTGAGGGGCGGGATGAATATAAGTGGTAAGTTAAGTGGGAGCAGGCATCCTGCCTGTCTCCATCCTGCCTGTCCCGAAAATATCAGGAACGGGAAAATATCAGGAACGGGCAAGATGCCCATTCCACAAAACTATTTTGTCTTTCCTTGAATAACAGTCTTTTTATCTAAATTATAGCAATGTGCGCTGGCATATTTACAAATTACAAGAACTGTCCAATAGCTAAAATCTTATATTATTCCTTCGGAGATGCTGCGCAAACGGTTTTTTATTCCCCCAGATGAGCTGTTGCCTGTTGCCTGTTGCCTGCGCACAGCGCTATAGTAAACTAACAAACAAAGGTAGAAAATAACATGATTTTTCGTAATAGAGTTATTAATAAGGGTCAACTGAAAAAGCTAATTTCTTGGTCTTTTAATAATTATGGTACAGCCAGAACTGCACATATGGCAGATAAGCTGAAAGATTTAGGATTTCGTTATGCGACAAAGGCAGGAGTTTCTATTAGTGTTGATGACTTACGAATACCTGCTTCTAAACGACAACTTTTAGATGCGGCAGAAGAAGAAATTCGTGATACCACTGACCGCTATACTAAAGGAAAAATTACTGAAGTAGAACGCTTTCAAAAAGTAATTGATACCTGGAATGTTACCAGTGAAAATCTTAAAGATGAGGTAGTCCGTAACTTTAAGGCAAGTGATCCTCTAAATTCAGTTTATATGATGGCATTTTCTGGAGCGCGGGGTAATATTTCTCAGGTGCGTCAGTTAGTGGGAATGCGTGGTCTGATGGCAGATCCACAAGGGGAAATTATTGACTTGCCAATTAAGACTAATTTCCGGGAAGGTTTAACTGTAACAGAATATATTATCTCTTCCTATGGTGCGCGGAAAGGTTTGGTTGATACAGCATTGAGGACTGCTGACTCCGGTTATTTGACTCGTCGCTTAGTTGATGTTTCTCAGGATGTAATAGTTCGGGAGGCAGACTGTGGTACAAAGCGGGGAGTAACAGTGACAAGCATGAAAGATGGCGAACGCGTGTTAATTCCCGTACAAGACAGGTTATTGGGTAGAGTGGCAGGAGAAGATGTTAAACATCCAGAAACAGGAGAAATTATTAGTAGTAATGGCGTTCAAGCAGTCAGAAATCAAGTATTTACAGAAGACTTAGCTAAAGCAATAGGTAAAGCAGGTGTAGAAAAAGTATTTGTGCGATCGCCGTTGACTTGTGAATCACCTCGTTCTGTCTGTCAACAGTGCTATGGGTGGAGTTTAGCTCATGGTGAGATAGTAGATATGGGAGAAGCTATTGGGATTATTGCTGCTCAGTCTATCGGCGAACCAGGTACTCAATTAACAATGCGGACATTCCATACTGGTGGTGTATTTACAGGGGAAGTAGCACGTCAGTTCACATCTCCTTTTGCAGGTGTAGTCAAGTATCCATCAAATGTGCGTACTAGGTCATTCCGGACTCGTCATGGGGACGAAGCAATGATTGCAGAAAATAATTTTGACCTAACAATAGTAGGAACTAATGGTAGTAAAGAAGATATATTCATTGCTCAAGGTTCTATTTTGATGGTGCAAAATAACCAACAAGTGTCAGCAGGAGAAATTTTAGCAGAAGTACCAAAGGCAGGCCAGGTCAGAAAAACAACTGAGAAAGTTACAAAAGAAGTAGCCTCAGATTTAGCAGGGGAAGTTCTATTTGCTAAGTTGGTGCAGGAAGAAAAAGTAGATAGACAAGGAACAACGACGCGCATTGCTCAAAGAGGAGGTCTCATCTGGATCTTATCAGGAGAAGTTTATAATCTGCCACCAGGTGCAGAAGCAGTAGTCAAAAATGCTACCCAAATTAATGTTAATAGTGTAATTGCTGAGACTAAGTTGGTAACAGAGCATGGCGGTGTGGTACGAATTCCTTCTACGGAAAAAAATCAAAATATCCTGAGTGGAGGACCTCAACAGCAAACAACGGATGAGTCTGAAGAGTCAATGATTATGGCTAACGTTCCTACCCAACTGCCAGTGCATACGAACACACAAAATCATCTACCTCGTGAAATTGAAGTCATTACTGCAAGTGTGCGACTAGACCAGGCAAAAGTTAGGATGGAAACCATTGCTAACCGAGACCAGTATATCATTGAAGCTCAAAATAATCAACGATTTGCTTTGAAAGTTACTCCGGGCAGTAAGGTTGGCAACCACGAAGTTATTGCGGAACTTTTAGAAGACAATTATAAAACTACTACAGGTGGCATAATTAAATATGCTGGAGTAGAAGTTCTCAAACGTGGTAAAGCGAAACAAGGCTATGAAGTGACAAAAGGTGGTACATTGCTATGGATTCCTGAAGAATGCCACGAAATCAATAAAGATATATCTTTGCTATTGGTAGAGGATGGTCAATATGTAGAAGTAGGTACAGAGATAGTTAAGGATATTTTCTGTCAGTCTAATGGAGTTGTAGAAGTACACCAAAAAAATGACATTCTCAGGGAAGTGGTAATTAAACCAGGTGAACTACATAGTGGAGATTATGAAGCAGAATTAGGGGATTTAAGTCTAATCAATGGTCAGATTGCCATGCCAGGAAAGGAAGTGGTACCAGGATTAGCAGTTTCTGAGTTAAAGTATATTGAATATGTAGAAACTCCAGAAAACCCTGGATTATTATTACGGCCTGTAACGGAATTTCATGTGCCTGACGATCCTGGCGTTCCTTCTCAGAAATCAATTAATTCTTCTATTGAGTTAAGGGCAGTACAACGTATTCCTTTTAAAGATGGAGAACGAGTTAAATCTGTAGAAGGTGTGGAATTACTACGAACCCAGTTAGTATTAGAGATTGGAGAAGAAGCTCCTCAATTAGCTGCTGATATTGAGTTATCACCAGATCCAAAGGAAGAGGGAGTAATGCGTTTGCAGTTGGTGATTTTAGAATCTTTGGTAATTCGTCGCGATGTAACCGCAGATACAACTCATGGTAGTACGAGTACCGAACTTTTGGTTAAGGATAGGGATGTAATAGAAGCTGGTGCAGTGGTTGCTCGCACGGAAATTTTATCTAAGGAAGCTGGTGAGGTACGGGGTATTAAAGAAGGTTCGGAAGCTATTCGTCGTATTTTGATAGTCAGAGATGCTGACTTAATTAAAATACCAGTTAATACTTTGCCATCTGTAGCTCAAGGGGATTTATTAGTTGCTGGTACGGAAATTGCCCCTGGAGTAATTCTTCAACAGTCAGGTATGGTTTCTAAAATTCAGAAAATAGTTACTGATAATAGTGAAGAAAGTTATCAAATTATGTTACGTCAAGGCCGACCTTATCGTGTTTCTGCAGGAGCGATACTGCTGACTATGGATGGAGATTTGGTACAACGAGGGGATAATTTAGTACTGTTGGTATTTGAGCGGGCTAAGACTGGGGATATTATTCAGGGTTTACCTCGAATTGAGGAATTGTTGGAGGCACGTAAACCAAAAGAGTCTTGTCTTTTAGTGAAGTATCCTGGTCAAGCTCAGGTTAAGGTTAATGACGATAGTGTAGAGGCTAGCGTGGTTTCGCCTGATGGAACAATTACAGATTATCCTATCGGCCCTGGACAGAATGTGATTGTTTCTGATGGACAAAATGTAAATGTGGGCGAATCATTTACAGATGGGCCGCAAAACCCCCATGAAATTCTGGAGATTTTCTTCAACTATTACCGCGATCATGAAAGTATTTATGAGGCTTGTTTGAGGAGTTTTGAGGCTTGTCAGAAGTTTTTGGTAGACCAAGTGCAGGCGGTTTATCAATCTCAGGGTATAGATATTTCTGATAAACATATTGAGGTAATTGTGCGTCAGATGACTGCTAAGGTGAAGATTGATGATGGTGGTGATACTACTATGTTGCCTGGAGAGTTGATAGAGTTACGACAGGTGGAACAGGTGAATGAGGCTATGTCTATTACTGGTGGAGCAACAGCTCAGTATACGCCAGTGTTGTTGGGGATTACAAAAGCTTCTTTAAATACAGATAGTTTTATTTCCGCAGCTAGTTTCCAAGAGACTACAAGGGTATTAACGGAGGCGGCTATTGAAGGTAAGTCAGATTGGTTAAGGGGATTGAAGGAAAATGTGATTATTGGGCGTTTGATTCCGGCTGGTACTGGTTTTAATGCTTATGAAGATGCCTTGAGTGCAGAGATTAGTCGTTTGGAACAAAATTGGGATGAGGATATGGATATGATTGAGGAGGAGAATTTACAAGGTGTGGTCTTAGATGATCAAACAGCACGCTCATTAGAATTGGAAAGTAATCTGAATTTATCACCTATGAATTCACCTATGGATAATAATTTTGGAGATTCTCAAGGCATATCTCAAGAGCCAAATCAATTGATAGATGATACTATGCCTGATTTTCCTGCGATTCTAAGTAATAGTGAGTCAGTTTTAGATGACTCTGATTTTGTGCCAGATCCTTTTGATTCTGATTTTCCTGGCGATCTAGAAGATGACTTAATTGATGATGATGATGATGGTGATGATGGTTTTGATGATTTTGATGAGAATACGCCTGATTTAATTTAGAATTTAGAATTTAGAATTTAGAATTTAGAATTTAGGAGGGAAGAAAGAAGAAGTATGATTTTGCCCCCCTAGCCCCCCAATGTTGGGGGGAATAAAACTCTAAAAGTCCCCCTTGATCCCCCTCCCGTCCCCCTTGGAAAGGGGGAAGCCAGATATTGCTGCGCTTTTTGTTGAACGGGGGATTTAGGGGGCTTTAGCAGAACCAAACAATCGCGCATTCATATCAAATCCGGTAGCATCGGTATTATTCAGCATTATTAAGATTGTAGGGGCGATTCGCGAATCGCCCCTACACATTATTTTGTCGTGCGGAATTTGGGTTAAAAAAAGGTGCATATGTATATATCAATTAAAACCTTTTATTATATGCGGATTTGGTATTAGTAATTTTATTCCTGAAAACTAACAATTAAACATTATGTCATTAGAAAATATTCAACTAACAATTACTCTATCTGACCCAAAATTAGAAGATGAGGATCTTCAAGAAGATACCCGGTATATTTCGTCGGAAATTGAAGGATTTGATGGCGTTCAAAAAGCAGGTTGAATGTCAATAGAAAAAGCCGAACCTAATGCTAAAAGTATTGGCGGTTTTTTAATAGGAATTCTCACGGCAGAAATTAATGCTAAAAATCTTAAAGCTTTGGTTAGATATTTAGTCAATCGTCGCCCTGGGAAGACTTTTAAAATTAAGGCTGAAGGTAATGGTCGAAAGATAGATATTGAAGTTGGTAATCTGGAAGATTTGAAAAAAGCTTTGGCGGAAGTAGATGATTTTTTGAAGGCTTAAGGAGATTTTTTCATGGCAAAAATAGCTCTATTAATTGGAGTTAGTGAATACCTCCCAGAATTTCCAGCTTTGCCTAGTGCGGTGAAAGATGTTGAGGCAATGGAGGAAGTTTTAGGTAATTCGGAAATGGGAGGTTTTGATGATATTAAGGTGTTGCAAAATTCTAATCGTCAACAGATAGAAGAGGCAATTTATGAATTATTTGCTAACCGGAATAAGGATGATGTTTTACTTTTTTATTTTTCTGGTCATGGAGTTAAAAGTCGAGAGGGTAATCTATTTTTAGCTACTCCTAAAACTCGTAAAGATACACGGGGAATTGTGAAACGGACTGCTGTTGCTGCTAGTGTTTTACAAGATGAAATGAATGATAGTTTTTCCCAACGTCTGGTTGTGATTCTTGACTGTTGTTATAGTGGCGCATTTACTAAAGGAATGACTGCTAAAGGGGATGAAAATATAGATATTCAAGCAGAATTAGGGGGTAAAGGTAGGGCGATTTTGATGTCTTCTAGTGCTGTTCAAAGTTCTTATGAGTCGGAAGGTTCGGAATTATCTATTTATACAAAATATCTAGTTGAAGGAATTAAAACTGGAACGGCAGATACGGATAATAATGGCAAAATTTCAGCGGATGAATTGCATCAATATGTGAGTGAAAAGGTACATGAAGAATCTCCGGCAATGACTCCTCAATTTGCACCTGTGAAGGAAGGTTATCGAATTTATTTAGCAAGTTCTCCTCAAGACGATCCGAAATTGCAATATCGTCGCAAGGTGCAGGAAATATTGCAGAGAAATAATGGCAATATAGATTTTCTCAATCGTTTTTTATTGGAGGAATTATGCAAGAGGTATTGTATATCTGATGAGGAAGCAAAAATAATTGAAACTGAGGAAATGGAACCTTATATTCTGTTTCGGAACAAGTTAAAACGTTATGAGGAAGTCTTTAGTCAAGCTGTTGAAAAATATTACCCTTTTACAGAAAATACTCGTGAAACTTTGCAGGAAATTCAGTCACTTTTGGGATTGAGAGATGAGGATGTTGCAAGTATTGAGGAGCGATTTTTACCTGAGTCATCAGAATCAAAATCTGAAACTTTTGTAGAGGAGAAAGCTATTGAAACTAGCTCTCAAAATGATGAAATAGAATTACTTTCTGACAAAAATGTAGACTATACAAAACTCCGTGATTTTCTAGCAAATTGGGAGTGGAAAGAAGCAGATATGGAAACTGCTCGTTGTATGTTGAAAGTTGCGGGGCAAGAGGAGCGAGGATATCTAGACGAAGAAGATATAGAAAATTTTCCTTGTACAGACCTCCGCACAATTGACCAACTTTGGGTAAAGTATAGTAATGGTAAGTTTGGCTTTTCTCTACAGAAGAAAATTTATCAGGAATTGGGTGGAACAAAAGAGTATGATGGACAGATATGGGAAAAGTTTGGAGAGAAAGTAGGATGGATAAAAGGAAACAGATGGTTGAGCTACGATGAGCTAACCTGGATACGAGACGCATCATCGCATTATGTGGGATACCTCCCTATGCTTTGGCGGTGGAAGGCATTTTGTTTGGGGGTGTGGGTGTCCGGTACTCTTTTCTGGCGCAGAGACTTGCAAAGTAATGAAATAGAATTACTTTCTGATAAAAATGTAGACTATTCAAAACTCCGTGACTTTCTAGCAAATGGGGAGTGGAAAGAGGCAGATATGGAAACTGCTCGTTGTATGTTCAAAGTTGTAGGTTTAAAGGAAAATAATTCTCTAAGAGCAGAAGACATAGAAAATTTTCCTTGCAAAGACCTCTGTACAATTGATCGGCTTTGGGTAAAATATAGTAATGGTAAATTCGGGTTTTCTGTGCAAAAGGAAATTTATCACAATTTAGGACGAACAAAAGAGTATAACGAAGAAGTCTGGAAAAAATTTGCATATAAAGTAGGATGGCGTAAAGGAGAAAAATGGTTGTACTACAATGACTTAAAATTTGACATTAGCACGGATTATATAGGACATCTTCCATCAAGAGTTGGGTGGTCTAAGGTGTGGTGGCTTGTTGGGGGAGTGGTGCTCTTCTCTCGCGCAGAGACTTGTGGACTTTAACATATAAGCGTTTCAGTTATCAGTCTAGTAGGTTGGGTTAAGCGGCAGCGCAACCCAACAAAAATCTGCATATATAAATAAAATATGTGTTGGGTTTCACTCCGTTCTACCCAACCTACGAAATACTTATTTTTTATTATTATGACTTATGCAACTAACCATCTGAATTTAACTCTTTCATATATTCTAAATAAGATTCTATGACATCCTTAATATTTTCTAATGCCTCAGCTTCAGTTTCTCCTTGAGACCAACATCCAGGTAAATAAGGACACCAAACAGCATATCCTTCATCAGTTTGTTTGAGTTTAACTGGGTATCGCATCTGTTTAAATTCTCGGCTATTTATTTGGTAAATATCATAACATTGATATTGTCATTGCGAGGCGGTGATAAATGAGTTAAGCTTTGAAGAAAAATGTAAATTAGCCGAAGCAATCTCTTCATTTAAGTTTTAGCTACTGAGATTGCTTCGGGGGGATACTTGAGGAGTACTGAAACAATTTTTGCCATCTCCCCTCGCAATGACAAAATAGAAGCAGTTTATTCCGGGAAATTTTAGCTACTGAGATTGCTTTGGGGGGGTACTTAAGGAGTACTGAAACAATTTTTGCTACCTCCCCTCGCAATGACAAAATAGAAGCAGTTTATTCCGGGAAATTTTAGCTACTGAGATTGCTTCGGGGGGATACTTGAGGAGTACTGAAACAATTTTTGCTACCTCCCCCTCGCAATGACAAATGGGGAAGTTCAGAGATAGATAGACGGGGAGTTTTCTTTAATGAATAGAGGGAGTAGATTGAATTAATTACTCAATTATCCAATCTCCGCGTCCCCGTGTCACCGCGTCTCCGTGTCAAATCTTAAAAACTTAACCTTGTAAGCACTCCCCCACTCCCCTACTCCCCCACTCCCCTAGTCTCCATCAGATAGTATTTGTAGGCGAATAATTTGGTCATTGACTTCACTGAGGCGGATTTCAATTACATTATTGGATAGTTTGTCTAAACACCCCAACAAATGTCGTAAATGAGGTGTACTAGCACCAGTATCAACAAATAACCGTTCTGATAGATTACCTACTCGCTTCCAGGTACTGTAAAGTTTAGCAGTTGTTGCTTCTAGTTGACCAGATTGTTTTACTAGATCGGCGACTACATTCAGACATTCTAATCTCAAAGCTTCTTCTAGTACCATTTCCATATCTAAAGGTGATTCATTCAATGCTTGAACTTTGGCTGCTGCATCAAGATATTTAGAAAGGTTTTTGGCATCTGAGGTCAATTGCTTCACAGTCTCCAACTCAGGATTTTCGACGATCTCCTCTTGAATTGCGCTCACATGAGATTCTGGTAATTTTTCCATTTCTCGCACTAGGGGAGCTAAATAATGTGGTGGCATGGAACCGGATGTGGCCTTTTCTTTGATTTCGCTGGGGAGTAAATCTGAACTAATGGCCATCCATTCATCTGCTAGTTGTTTGACTTCTCGTCTAGTGATGCGATCGCCTTTTTTTGCTGCATCTGTCACCATTTCTTGGACTTCTGGAACGGATTTTGCTGTTTCTACAAAAGCCCGTTTACTAAAATTATTAATGGAATCTGGGTCTAAATGTCCTTCTGCAATTAAAGTATCAGCACTATTGGCCAATTCTATTAGGGCATAAGCTTGACTCTTGTTGATTTCTCTTTCCTTGAGCCAATTGAGAAATCCGCTACCTCGCCCATCTCCTCCTATTTTTTCTCGGTCTCTGATTATTCTTAAGATGCGCCCCCGCCAGATTTCTGTCTGGAGGTCGAAGCGATCGCAAACTTTCCATGCTGTGTCTACTACTTTTTGAAAGTCTGAGTCTGGAATATTTTCATCTTCTGGATCTGGTAGGTCTAAATCTAGCTCTGGAAAGTTATTGAGGGCTTCAGCAAGAGCTTCAGGAAATTGGGGAATTTCAGGCATAACAGGACAGTATCATCGCTCATAGTGCCGAAATATTATTGCATCAAATAGTGGGTAATATCAAATCCGGGAGTGTGGGAAGGGTGGGGAGATGGGGAGATGGGGAGATGGGGAGATGGGGAGAGGGGGAGATGGGGAGATGGGGAGATGGGGAGATGGGGAGTGTGGGAAGGGTGGGGAGATGGGGAGATGGGGTGATGGGAGGAGCATAGGTGTGAACTCGAGGGGACGCGCGGGCCGGATCGCGAAT
>NZ_JAAHHG010000172.1 GCF_010692555.1 Okeania sp. SIO3B5
ATCTTTAAATGATTTAAACCAAGCTTATCAAAACTTTTTTAAATCAACTCAAGGCAAGAGAAAAGGTAAGCCTGTTAAACCTCCTAAATTTAAAAGCAGAAAGTCAAAGCAAACTGCTAGATTTACACTCGTGAGGGTTTAAAGTTGGTCAACACAAAGTTTAGAAGCGCCAAAATTGGAAAGCTGAAAATTGTATCGCCTGTGAGAATTACCTACTGCTCCATCATCAGTAACAGTAATCAAAGATTCAGCCCATAGATACTTCTTAAGTTTTGTAGTAGAAATACAACCAGAAATCTTACCTAAAACTGATAATTCAGTAGGCATAGATTTAGGCATTAAAACCTTTGCTACATTCAGTGACGGTACAAAGATTGATGCACCAAAACCACTCAAAAAACGAATTAAGAAATTAAGAAAGGTAAAGTTTGTCATTATCTCATAAAACTAAAGGTTCTAAAAGGTATGAAAAAGCTAGGATTAAAGTAGCTAAGTTCCATGCCAAACTGAAAGATACACTCGTCAGATTTTCTACATAAATTATCTACTGAAATAATTCGTGAAAACCAAACAGTTGTTTTAGAAGATTTGAATGTTTCAGGAATGGTAAAAAACCGCAAATTATCGAGTTCTATATCCGATTTAGGTTGGCGACAATTTAGAACTTTCTTAGAAGGAAAAGCTGAGAAATACGGTCGTGATTTTAGAGTAATTAGTCGTTGGCAGCCAACATCCCAAGTTTGTTCAAATTGTGGCTTTAAAGGTGGAAAATTAGACCTTCAGGTGCGAGAGTGGGAGTGTCTAAACTGTGGTGCAAAACACGACCGTGATGAAAACGCAGCGATAAATATATTAGTCGCTCCTTGGGCATTCGGAGACGAAAAACGGATGTGGAGGCAAGTGTAAGACTACCGCCAAGGTAGCAGCAGCCAGTGTTAGCGGAGCTTTGCGCCAGCAAAACGTCAACCCGCCGAGGGGCTTAGGCTCGGTAGGAATCCCCGCGCCTTTAGGCCGGGGAGGATGTCAAAATCGAGTCTGTATCTCAACAAGAAACCCCATCTCTGCTAACTATATTACTCAACTAAATTAATGGTAAATACGCCATTTTTGTCAAATAATTATGGTATAATCCACACCTAGACAAAAAAACTTGTTTTTGGTAGTAATATTTCAGGATATTATAACTAAATTTAAGAACATGACTAATATCAATCATACCCGCTACAATAACTCTACAGCACGCTAACATAATCTAAAGATAGTACAATCATTGCTAGGAATTATCTAATGAACTCACAAATAAAAGCAGTTCAAGCAGGGAGTTACTACGGAGACACCTCTTTTCGTACACCACCCCCTGATTTAGAATCTTTAATGTTAAAAGAACGAATCGTTTATTTAGGGTTACCACTATTTTCATCAGATGAAGTCAAAAGAAATGTAGGTATTGACGTTACCCAGTTAATTATTGCTCAACTACTTTATCTGCAATTTGATAATCCAGAAAAACCAATTTATTTTTATATCAATTCTACTGGTACTTCTTGGTATACAGGAGATGCAATTGGTTTTGAAACAGAAGCATTTGCTATTTGTGACACCATGAGTTACGTTAAACCACCAATTCATACAATATGTATTGGTCAAGCTATGGGTACAGCAGCAATGATTTTGTCGGCAGGTACAAAAGGATATCGGGCCAGTTTACCTCATGCTACCATAGTTCTTAATCAAGCTAAAACAGGAGCTAGAGGTCAAGCAACAGATATTTCAATTAGGGCAAAAGAAGTTTTAGCTAATAAAACAACTTTTTTAAATATTCTCTCTAGAAATACGGGTCAATCAGTAGAAAAGATTGCTAAAGATACAGATAGAATGCTTTATATGACCCCCGAAATAGCTAAAGAATATGGTCTAATAGACCAAGTTTTAGCAAGTAGAAAAGAACTACCAAAACCACTACCCGCTGCTGTTTAAGTTATCAATAAAATTAAAGGTCAAAAAATATTATGCCTATAGGTGTTCCTAGCGTTCCTTATCGTCTTCCTGGCAGTCAGTATGAGAGATGGATAGATATTTACACCCGTCTCGGTCAGGAAAGAATTATCTTTCTAGGTCAAGAAGTTACAGATGGGCTAGCTAATAGAATTGTAGCCTATATGTTGTATCTAGATTCTGATGACCCAAATAAGCCCATTTATCTTTATATCAACTCTCCTGGTGGCTCTGTAACTGCAGGTTTGGCCATATACGATACTATGCAGTATATCAAGGCAGATGTAATTACTATCTGCTTAGGTTTAGCTGCTTCCATGGGTTCTTTTCTATTAGCTGCTGGTACGAAAGGTAAAAGACTAGCTTTGCCCAACTCTAGAATTATGATTCACCAACCAATGGGCGGTACTCGTGGCCAAGCAACAGATATTGAAATAGAAGCTAAGGAGATTTTGCGTGTTAGATCGCAATTAAATAATATGCTTGTAGAATGCACGGGTCAATCTTTAGAAAAGATAGAAAAAGATACTGATCGAGATTATTTTATGTCTGCTGAAGAAGCCAAAGAATATGGTCTAATTGACCAAGTAATTGACGAACGTCAAAACTAAAAATTAGTAGTAGGGTAAATTAAGTAGGTAGACAAAATAGATTGAACAAAAATTTGTCTAAGTTATTGAAAAATCCTCAAATTAATGTGTAATTTATTTGATACATCTACTTAATTTTCCCCCTACTTTATTATCTTCAAAAAAGATATGGACATTGCAGGTTATTATCGACAACTAGGGTTAAATATAGGAGCTAGTTTAGGCGAAGTTAAGGCTTCTTATCGACGACTAGCACGGTTATATCATCCAGATGTCAACCCAGATCGGCAGGCTAAAGATAAATTTATTGCAGTAACAGAAGCTTACAAAATCTTGCTGAAAATTGCTCCTCCTCAAACAGAAACGCCATATAATTCTCCTGTAAAATCAACAAAAAATAATTCAAAACCAGAAACTAAATCTCCACAAACTTCACCCTCAAAGCCAACAAAAGTTAAAGTAACTCGTAAGCAGAATCAACATAAAAATCAATCCCACTTATCAGAAGCAGAAAAACAACTTAAGCACAATTATTATTTACATTTACAGCAATTATTAAAATATAAAAGATATCCTCGGGCGATCGCTCTAGTAGAAGGTTTGGCTCAAAGAATGCCTCAAGATTGGGAAGTACGACAATGGCAAGCGATCGCCTATCAACGTTGGGCACGTCACCTCATTGGAGAAGGACAACTAGATAAAGCTAGAAACTATTTAAAGAAAGCACTCAAAACAGATCCCCACAACCGTGCCCTCTGGTCTGAGGTAGAACGTGATTTTCGTCAATTGGAAAAAATTTATTAGTTATTTGCATATTCGACTAATAGTTGTATAATGTACCAAGTTTTTTATTAGATACATATACTAATATTCGTTTATTTTTTGGGTTAAAGGTTTCAAAATTTTTTCTCTCATTTATTGTATGTGTCTACATTTTCTCAAAGTAACTTAAGTAGGATTGCTATACACATCAAAACGAATAATCAATATTAATTAATAGGCTCATATTCCTTGATTTTAACAATATTAGGAGGGAACAATAAAAAATATTTAAACTATTAAGACTTTTCTTGAAGTAAAGAGCCATATCCATATTTATATTAAAAAAGCGGTCAGCATTCAGCAATCACCAACAACAGTAATTTCTGTTGAAAATTCAAAAAAATCATCAAAAAAAAACTAACAATGACAGACATAAATCAAGATTTCCAAAAAGCTATAAATCTGCAAAAAGAAGGAAAATTAAAAGAAGCAGAGTCAATATATATTGACATACTCAAGTCTGATAGTAATCATGTACCCACCCTAATTAACTTAGGTTTAATAGAGCAAAACCAGGGCAAACTAGATGAAGCAAGTCAGTTCTATAAATATGCTTTTTCCATAGAGCCAAACAATATATCTCTACTTTATCTCTTAGCCAAAATTACACAAGAGTTAAACCAATTAGACGAAGCTATTAACTACTGGCATAAATTAGTTGAACTCAAACCAGATTCTGCCCTAGAATTTTATGGCAATATTGGTAATAGTCTAGTTCAACAAGGTAAATTTGATGAAGCACTAAATTACTTTCATCGTGCCTTAGAAATATCACCCAAAAGTTTTCAAGCTCATCAAGCGATCGGTAATTTATTAATTAGACAAGGTAAACTTTTAGAAGCTAAATCAGAATTTAACAAAGCCCTAGAAATTAATCCTAATTATCAAGCAGCAAAAATTTGGTTAACTTTAGTTGATAAATTACTCAAAGGAGACAATCTAGTTTCATTCAATTATCAAAACACTCCCATAAAATTTGAAATAACAGGAAAAAATCTAGCCGTAGAAATTGCTAATGTAGGTGGAAGTTTTTATGAATTAGCCGAGCTAGAATTTATTAGACAAAACCTCAAATCAACAGCTCCAGTTATTGTTGATATTGGAGCAAATACAGGAAATCATTTAGTCTACTTTGCCAAATTTATCCAGGCAGGAAAAGTTATTCCCATAGAGTTTCATCCAGAAATTATTGCAGCTTTAAAGAAACATATTTCAATTAATCAAGTTAGCAATATTGACTTGTCTAAATTAGGCTATGCTCTTGGTAAAAATAGTGGTAAATCTTTCATTAAAGAACATCCAGCTAAAGATTTATGTTTGACAGAAATTGACGATAACATTATCAATGGTCAAGAATTAGTAGTTGTTCCTTTAGATGAAATAATTACTGAAAAAGTAGACTTCATTAAAATGGATGTACAGGGGAAAGAAATAGATGTCTTGGAAGGAGCAAAAAATTTGATATCTAGCTATCGACCTGATATGTTAGTTGAAATTGCCAAAAATCATATCAAGGATTTTAGGAAATTTTTAGCAGCAGTCAACTATCAAACTGTTAAAGCTTTCGATCATGGAAGATATGTCAACTTTTATATTAAACATACTTAATTAATGGATAATGGATAATGGATAATGGATAATGGATAATGGATAATGGATAATGGATAATTAGCTCTGGTTAAAACCGTTACGAAATTGAATATAAGGAAATATTACTTCTTTTTTCCCCTTAAAAGGGGAGGCTTTAAACCAGAATTATTTAATTATTAATTAGGGCTTGCTGATTAAACTTCAAATAATTACCAGATAAAGATTTTAGCCTTTTTAGGTGTTGAAAAAGTACATGGTTTTCAGCTCTTCATGCTCAAAAAGTTAGCATTTTTAGCGCATAGTTGGGCAAAAAAATTCTCCCCTACTCCCCTACTCCCCTACTACTTAAAAAAGACTTTTTTCAGCAAACCCTAATTATTCGGTAAGCATTTAGCCATTAGTGATCGGGTATCATCTTTTTAATGAATGAAATAAAAATTCGTTTAACTTGTACTATATTTTTACCTATAAATAAATTTAAGCACAAGAAAGACTTGTTTTGAATTTTTAACTCATACAATTCAAGGGAATGAAGCTGATAACGCAGTTCCTCGGAGAGGAAGCTAGCAGAATGCTTACGGAAGTGTTTAAATGAATATAGACTTTAAGGTCAAAGGAACTTGCTTTTGTCAGATTTAATTAGGGTTTACTGATTAAATATCAAAGCATTGACTAATATTGGTTTTAGCATTTTTTGGTCTAAAAAAGTGCCAGCTTTTCGGCTCAAAAAGCTCATGCATGCTAGTATTTTGAGACGATTATGGCAGAAAAATCTTGGGACAATTTTTCCGACTACCTCCTCTATAATTCCCCGTTCCTCCTGTCTCCTGTCTCCTGTCTCCTGTCTCCTGTCTCCTACCCCTACTAAAAGACTTTTTCAGCAAGCTCTAATTATAACTGGATTCTGGCTTAATAAGAACCCTTAATATAGGGTTTAAATCAAGACCAAAAACAATAGCTGATAGCTGATAACTGACGGCTGTTTGCGCAGTATTCCATAGGAAATGTTTACAAACATACTCACTAAAGCTTCAATTTGGATTAGCGACAAATATATGTAAATGGAAAGAATAAACTAATGCAAGACTTAATTTTCTGGAGCGTAATATTTATAGTCAGCTTATTCACTCTGATTAAAGCTTCTGACTTCTTTACAGATGCAGCAGAAAAAATAGGTATATCTTTAGGAATTTCTCCTTTTTTAGTTGGGGTAACTATAGTATCAGTAGGAACGTCTCTACCAGAATTAGTATCATCTATTATCGCTGTATACCAAAATTCCTCTGAAATTGTTTTTGGTAATGTCGTTGGTTCCAATATTGCTAATATTTTCTTGATTATTGGTACTGCATCATTAATCAGCAGTCCTTTAAGGATACAGTATGAACTAATTAATGTAGATTTACCACTATTTGTTGGTTCGGCTTTTTTATTAGGTTTAACAGTTTTAGATAGTAATTTTTCTAAAAATGAAGCTATTATTTGTATTTTGGGATATGTTATCTATGTTTTATACTCTATTAGTAGTGGTAAGGAAGAACAAGAGTTAGAAAAAGATGGTAATGGAAATTCAAATAAAATTTTACCAATCAAACAAATAGCCATTTTGGTTGTTAGTTCATTATTTGTATTTTTGGGGGCAACTTATACAATTGAATCAGTTACTAAAATTTCTGAAATACTTAATATTGCCAAAGAATTAATTGCTTTAAGTGCAGTTGCCCTTGGTACTTCATTGCCAGAGTTAATAGTTACTATTTCTGCTGCTAAAAAAGGCAACCCAGAAATTGCCGTAGGAAATGTGTTAGGTTCTAACATTTTTAACTCATTAATGGTAGTAGGAATACCAGGACTAATCGGCAATTTAGTAATTCCTGAAGATCTTATTGGTGGTGGGTTATTGGTTTTATTAGCAGGAACAATTATGTTCTTTTTTGTCACTCAAGATAAACAAGTAACTCGTTGGGAAGGATTAATATTTTTTCTATTCTACGGATGGTTTATTGGCAATATATTTGGGTTAGTTTAACATCCTCTGAACTTCAATACTTAGGGTTTGCTTATGGAAGTATTTTGGTATGAGGTAGGAGTCAAAAGTATTAAGTCAAAAGTCAAAATTTAAAAGTCAAAAGTAAGAAGGAAATTCATAGTGGTCAAGGATTCAATAAGTAGGGTTTGCTGAATATTTAAATGAAAATTTGACTCTCGATAAAGGTAAATAGGGCTTGCTGAATAAATCTAAAAGTACTGAAATATAAAGAAAAGTGCCTTTTTGGGACTGAAAAAAGTGCGCCTGTTTCAGTCTTAAACACTCAAAAAGGAGCGTATTTTAGGGGCATAGTTAGGCACAACAATCAAGGTACAAAACTTAGCTCCTACCTCCTCTCAATTCCCCGTTCCTCCTGTCTCCTGTCTCCTGTCTCCTGTCTCCTGACTCCTACCCTCACCCATCAGACTTTTTCAGCAAATCCTAAATAGTTACTGGGGAATCAACATAAATATTTGGTTCTTGCGTATTAAACTCTATACCAAACTTTTTCAGTTCCTTAGAAAAATTATTATTTGCAACTTCCAATAGTTGCTTCCTTAACTCAATAGAATTTTCACTAGAACCTAGAATAAAGAATGTCACTCTAGCGCGACTTTTTTCTGTAGTTTCATGGTCAAATATAGATATTTTCGTACTGCCTGGGTCAATACCATATAATGAATCTGTACTATTTTTAACAACTTGTTGAACCAGCGCTTTTTCTCGTTCTGTTAATTGTTTGATAAAGTCTAAATATAGTAATACCATTACTTTCTTACCACGGGTGACATTGAAAATTGCTGTGTTAGCTAGTTGATTATTAGGAACAATGCCTAAAGTACCCGTAGCTGCTATCCTAATTTTTGTAGAGCGTAGACCAATAGATTCTACTCTACCGTAAGTTTCATCCTTTAGTGAAAAACGAATATAATCTCCCGGAATAAATGGGCGGTCCAAATATAAAACAACAGTACCAAACAATTGCTCCAAGGTTTTAGAAGCAGCAAAACTAATAGCAACTCCACCGATAGATACACCTGCTAATAAACCTGTTAATGGAAAACTCTGAGTATGAGCATAAGTTATTACAGCTATCAATCCGATTATTATGTTTACTATAGCTTCAAAAACTAATAGTAACTCATCAACCTCTAGCCCAGATTTACGCAAAATATTAATTCCATATATTCTCACAATTTGACGAAATATTCGAGAGACTAGCCATGCAAAACTAGCAACTACTGAAAAATCAATAATTGGATCTAGGAAATTGAAGAGTCCTTTGTATTCTATTAACCAAGCTGAAGATAGAGCAATTAATAAAGAAGTTCCTGCAAATTGAAGAGGTTCTTTTAGAGGAACAAGAGAATTATTGATAATTTTTTGCTCTGCATCTGGAAAAAAATTTTTAATAATTACAGCCAATATTATTGATGTATATTTTCCTATTAATATTGATCCGAAAGCAAAGGCAATAAAAATCAAATAATTAGGAATGCTTGTACCATCTACAGAAATAGATACCTGACTTAGTTGGTTAAGTATATCCGAGAAAGACATATGACAGAAGTTTTAAAAGTTATACCGTAATTGGTGAATCTACATATATACTGGGTTGCTCTATATCAAAAGCAATACCATATTCCTTCAGTTTCAAAGTAATTCTTTGACTGGCATTATCCAACATTTGACGACGTAAATCCATAGACACTTTACCAGAACCTAAAATAAAAAATGTAATCTGGGCTTGAGTTATCTCTTGAGAAGTAGAACTGCGTAAATCTTTAAAAGTAATATTAGTATTGCGTGGGTCTATGCCAGATATATCACTGGTACTTGCTAAGATAATTTGGCGGATTAATGCTTGTTCTTCAATGTCTACATAACGATAAAAAGTTAAGTATAAAATAGACATTACTTTCTTCCCTGCACTAAAGTTTTCAATGGTTACCTGTGTTAGAGAATTATTAGGAATAATAATTAATGTACCTTTCCCAGAAGAACGAATTTTAGTTGAGCGTAAACCAATAGATTCTACTCTGCCAAAAGTACCATCGGGAAGACCAATATAGTCATCAATTACAAAAGGTCTATCTATATAAAGAACAATTCCACCAAGTAATTGACTTAAAGTATTTTGAGAAGCAAAAGCAACTGCTACACCTCCTATTCCCAAACTAGCAATTAGACCAAATACATTCACTTGGTGAGTTTGAGCAAAAATGATAATAGCTAGAACAATAATAATAAAGTTAGCTAGAAATTTACCTACTATAAATAGCTCGCTATTAGCTTTACGATCGCTTCTGAATACTGCTTCTATTAGATAGATATCAAAAAATTGTTTAACAAATTTAAACCCTAACCAAGTAGTGACAATAGTTAAGATTAAACTCAGGATTATTTCTAGGATATATAGCTCAGAATATGGTGTAACAGCTAGCAGAGTTATTTCAGATACTGTTAAAGCAATGACTATTGCAATTAAAAATTTATTCGGGGATATAATAATTTTATATGCTTCGGCAATTTCTGTAGATACTATATTGCCGATTAATTCAGGCAGTTTACGAATTCCGAGAATTGCGACTACTCCTATTATTCCTATGGCAAATATTTGCAGAAGTTGATTAATATCTATTATTATTTCTTCTGGCAATTGAATAGTTTCCATCATAAACAATCTTTCTTTGAAAATTTTTCTCTGAATTTGATTTAATTTTTATCTCTTATTTAGATTTTCATTATACTATAAAAATCTAAAAATGTTGATTTATACTAAATCCATTAATAATAAGCTACTTAGTCTGTTTAAATTTAAGTTTGATCGAGGTTAGCTAAAGTATATCATTCACTGATTTGAACTCTTTTAGTTCTTTTTCATCTTTATCTTGAAAAAACTTGGTTAAAGTAATTTGTGAATAAAAAGGATTTAGTCGGAGAAAATAACGCTCATATAAATTCTATTATTGATTAATTAGGGTATGCTGAAAAAGTCTTTTAGTAGGGGTAGGAGACAGGAGACAGGAGACAGGAGACAGGAGAAATAGGAATGAGCGAGGAGGTAGGAGTAAGAATTGTAAGAATGATTTTTCTGCCCAACTATGCGCCTAAAATACGCTCCTTTTTGAGCGTTTTAGACTGAAAACCAAGCACTTTTTTCGTTCCTAAAAAGACTGAATTCTTTATATTTCAATGCTTTTAGGTTTAATCAGCAAGCCCTAATTAAATGAATTCAAAAATTAGCGATAGTGCCGGAAGTGCTAAACACTACCGCTCTTCATTTCATATTATTTTTACTCAGGAAACTCAGGAATTACCCATTTAGGAGGAGCCATTCTTTTCTTCATAACTGCTTCTTCAGCTATTTCCAGCATTTTATCTAAGGAAGTATCATCAATAAACTTTGACGCTTCTTTTAAATATTGCTTATGAGGGCATTTATCACCCAAAACACATCCATTAACACAATCTTCTGCACAATTTACAGTATTATCCATCCTATTTTCCTCTGGTAGTTTAGTAATTTTATAGCAAATAACTTTTTCTAGTTATCCACTTCAGCAGTCATCATTTGAATTTCAATATTATCATAAGCTCTATTCTGTCCCAATAGCTTTTTGTCCTCTGCCCTGATAACTTAATTCATATTAACAAAAGGTACTTTTTTACCGAATAATTAACTAATTAATAATTAAATAATTCGCGCCTTGAAGCCTACCCTTTTAAGAGGAAAAAAGCGGTCGAGGGATGGATGGGTTTCCTAACCATATCCAATCGACCAAGAGAAAAAATAATATTTCCTTATATTCAATTCCGTAGCGGTTTTAACCAGAGGTAATTATCAATTATCCATTATCAATTATCCATTAATGAAACGTCCCTTCTCTCCCTTCAACTTCCACTATCTTACCTTCATAATCAATAAATTGAGCGATACTACTAACCCAAAGTTCCGCGATCGCCGGATGTAGTGTTAAATTGACGAAGGATTATTTCTATCAATTAAAAAATATGTATTCATTCTTCCTTTACCCTTAATCATAATAGTTCCCCTAGGATTTAATGTATACTTTTCTTTTAAATAATTAGAAGTCTTTTCTGTTATTTGAATAGCATTAGGTACGCCATGAGATTCCATTCGACTTGCAGTATTAACAGCATCACCCCAAAGGTCATAAATAAATTTTTTTCTACCAATAACACCTGCAACAACAGGACCAGTGTTAATGCCAATTCTAATACTAAGCTCCATCTTATTTTTTTGATTAAAATCAGCAATTGCCTGCTGCATATCCAGAGCCATTTCAGCAATTGCCTCAGCATGATCTTGTCTTGGATTTGGTAAACCTCCAACTACCATATAAGCATCACCAATAGTTTTAATTTTTTCCAAACAATATCGATCGGTTAACTCATCAAAACAAGAAAATATTTCATTAAGTAAATTAACTAACTGTGTAGGAGGAATATTTTCTGATAACTGAGTAAAACCTACTAAATCAGCAAACAAAATAGTTACTTCGGTAAAACTTTCAGCAATATTTTCCTGTTCTTCCTTTAATTTTTCGGCAATAGGTTTAGGCAAAATATTTAACAACAATCGTTCCGATTTTTTTTGTTCAGCAGACAATACTTTTTCTGCTTGCTTACGTTTCTCAATTTCTCTAGAAACTCGATTGAACATTTGATTAAAAGCTACCATTACCTCTCCTAATTCATCTTGTCGTTGAACAGAAAGAGAATAAAATTTAACCCCATTACAATTTTTACTCAAAGCTTCTCCAGCAGCAATTAAATCATCCCTTAACCTCAAAATTGGAGAAATTAAACACACTCCTAGAACTAGCATTGTAACCAAAGTAACGAAAAGAGATATAACAATTACAAGCACTGCAATTCTACCAATAAAATCATATAACTTTGGCTGAATACTAGAAGCATTGTGACGAGCAATTAGTGTGTAATTAATTCCCAAATAATCTGCTGACAATGCCATATCATATCGTTTACCATCTCGACTTCTAACACGCAAAATATCTTTGTTTTTGAGGTCATCAAAGTCTATATCGGGAGCTTCACCAATGGTTTCTATTAACTTTCCCTGAGAATCATAAATTGTAACTCCCAAAACTACAGAGTCTTGCGTTTGCGTTAATGTTTTTACTTTTTCCTGAAACATACCATCAGACTTCATAGTCGTTTGAGTCAAGCGCACAATAGAATTAAAAATCGCTCCAGAAACATCTTCTAGTTGGTGAAGAAGTTCATCTTCCCGACGCTTATAAGATGGAATTAAAATTACAGCCTCAATTACTAAAATACTGGCAAATATCCACAATACTATTTTTCTAGATAAACGCGCTCTAAAAAAACAAAATAGCCCGGAAATCTTAATAAACATATACAATTTGTTTTTGGATAAATTTACTAATAGTTTGTATGACTAACCCTGAAATGAAAAATTAAAATATAATCAATATATCTGTTATAGCACTACAGAAAAAGTTCCGAATATTGTAGAAATTTTATATTGTAGAAATTACCTTTTTCATCAACTATAGCAATTCCAAATGATTTGTAAAAACTCTAAGGATATATAAAAACTCTGAAACTTTTACCGAAAAATCGTGGTCTAAAGCCTCCCTTTTTAAGGCAGGGTCAATTGATTTTCATTAGAGAAAAATTGATGGGAGGATGGGGGACCAATCCCTACTGCTCCCAGGAGGGGAATGTGGGGAGATGGAGAGATTTGTATATTTACACAATTAAATGTATTTCTAACTTAATATTCTCTAACGACAAAGAATTAGCCCTGCCCTTTTAAGGGGATAAAAAGCGGTCGATCTTTGGAGCTTCCCGTAGGGTGGCATGGTGAGGAGACCTCGCTATATCCAATCGACTAAAAGAAAAGAGAATTCCGTATTTCAAGCCTCCTTATTACAGAGGTACTGATAACTGAGTAATACCATTTCTCAAAAACTTTTCTACATTTTGTTGAGTAGGGGAGTAGGGGAAAAGCAAACATAAGAATAATTCACATTAACTTAGCTTAAATTAGCCCAAAAATGATTTTGCTTGTGCTAATTAGTTAACAACTGAAGTATTGCCTAAGTATAGCAATAATGCATGGGAATTGGTATAACTGAGTAACTGAAATGACTCCTGCCCTTACCAAAAGACTTATTCAGCAAACCCTAAGTAATAAGTCAGATTCAGTAATGTTTTTAGTAATTATTTGTATGAAGTAAAGATCTCTTATTCGTTATTCCCTAAAACCCGATAATTTTGTACTTTATCTACTTTGAAAATGTTGTAAATTTAGGGGTTTTTTCATACTAAATCTGCCTTGTATAGATTATTGTTATTGATGAAGTGAAGAAATGGAGAACAGAGAAAAATTATAACTCTACTTTGAGAAGCTGGGCTTAATATAATTAGGTTTTTACTTTGACATCCTCCCGACGTTGCTCTGCGAGACAACGCGGGATTCCCATCTATTAATCAAACAGACTAAGCTGCTTGAAAAACTCAAGGCGGGTAGACGACTCACTGAAATCTGCTCCCTTTTTACGGGAAGACTGACGTTTTCTCCTCGTCTTGTTTAATGTCTCGGACTGTCCGCCCGCGACTTCGCCAAAAAGCGATAGTTGTAAAGGATTCTCAAGTTCAGCAGCTTTTTCAACTTTGGTTATCGGCTGAGTTACTGTTTTAACTATTGAAGTATTAAGAATGTTTACTGCAGCATTAATATCTCTATCATGGAAAGTATTACAGTTCAAGCAAGTCCATTCTCTAACATTTAACTCTTTCTTTCTTCCCTTAAAACCACAACAACTACATTTTTGTGAGGTAGGTTCCCATCTATCAATTACCTTAAATTCTCTACCATACTTTTCACATTTAGCCTCAATTAAAGTCCTAAATTGTCGCCAACCTAAATCACTAATGGCTTTAGCTAGTTTCCTGTTTTTAATCATCCCAGAAACATTAAGATCTTCAAGTACAATAGTGTCGTACTTTCTGATTAAATCAGTTGATAGTTTATGTAGAAAATCAGTACGTTTGCGCAGCATTCCGTAGGAAATATCTTTGATTTTGCCATGAAGTTTAGCTATTTTCAATCTACGTTTTTCGTATAGGTTACTACCTGGTTGAGTTTTAGCAAATTTACGTTGAAACTTAGTTAATTTCTTAAGGTTTTGTTTAAGTGGTTTAGGAGCAAGAATCTTTTCACCATTACTCAATGTAGCAAAAGTTGAAATACCTAAATCTATACCTATGGAATTATCAGTTTTAGGTAATGAATCAGGACTAATTTCTACAACAAAACTAGCAAAGTAACGTCCTGCACTATCTTTAATGATAGTTACGGAAGTAGGATTAGATGCTAATGGTCTTGACCAAACTATTTTAATCTTACCTACCTTTGGCAGATAGATTTTATCTTGGTTAATCTTATAATTAGCTCCTACGAATCTTGCAGTTTGTTTTGATTTCCTACTTTTAAACTTAGGAGATTTAACTTTAATTCCTTTACGCTTTCCAGTGCAACTATCGAAGAAATTTTTATAAGCTTGGTCTAAATCTTTCAATGACTGTTGTAACGGAGTAGAGGCAACTTCTTTTAGCCAAAGTAATTCTTTTTTAGCTTGAGTTATGAATTGCTTAGTTAAATCTACATAACTAGGCTTCTTTTCACCGTTAACACACAACTGATTACAATGTGCTAATGATTGATTCCAAACAAAACGACAACAACCAAATAGTTGATTTAATTTAGCTATTTGAATATGGTTAGGATAGATGCGATATTTATATCTTGCTTTCAATGTTTTCGACCTTTTTTTTTACACTAAAGCTTAACAGCGTAGCGTATTTGTCATGCTATTATTATAGCACAATTAATTGTAGGCATTCATCCCACACCAAATCACAGATTATGGTGCAGGTCTTCTGCCAAGATAAAGATAAAATCAAACTCGTTCAAACGCTCAGAAATAAAACTAATACTCAGAATAATGGAATTGATAATCGTGGTAGGGGGATTCAAACTCTGTCTAAATTAGATCCACCGCAGTTAACACTTAGATATGTAGATATGAAACTAATGAGTAGAGAAGGTAGACATATTAAAACCAGGCACTTTTTTCGACCTAAAAAGGCACTTACCTTTATCTATTAATGTTTTTAGATTTAATCAGCAAGCCCTAATTAGTAGTTCCCTACTCCCTACTTCTCTACACAAAAAGTGGATAATTTACTAGATATCAATTTTAAAGAAACATCAAATTAACCACAAATATTGATAATTTAACTACTGCCTAACTTACTATTGCTTTGCTAAGTAACTCATAAAGAAAAGAGTTAATAAAAGTTAGTCCTAAAGAACCAATTAATGCACTCCAAAATCCCCAACGTAGTCGAAATCCACTTACTAACCAGGCAGCTAAACCAAAGATAACAAGATTAACAATTAGAGTAACTAAACCAGGAACAAGTATGTTAGCTGGCAGAGCTAAAGTATTCAAAACAGGACGTACAAATACATTCAAAATCCCAAATATTGCTGAAGAAATTAACGCAATATTAAAATCATCAATTTCTACTCCAGTAGGCAGCTTAGAAATAATAAACAAACTAACAGCAGTAACAAACCAAAGAACTAAAAGTTGCAAAATACTCATTTTTTTCTCCTTAAATTAATACAAATCTAAACATTAAATCGGAAGAGCAAAACATCTCCTTCCTTCACAACATAATCCTTACCTTCACTCCTCATCAGACCCTTTTCTTTAGCAGCAGTCATTGAACCAGTAGCTACTAAATCATTATAAGCAATTGTTTCTGCTCGAATAAAACCCCGTTCAAAATCAGTATGAATTATACCAGCAGCTTGAGGAGCTAACATTCCAGCTTGAATTGTCCAAGCCTTAGTTTCTTTCTCTCCAGTAGTAAAATAAGTACGCAATCCCAACAATTCATAAGTTGCCTTAATCAGAGATTTTAATCCACCTTCTTCTACTCCTAAAGATTCTAAATAATCAGCTCTTTCATCCTCCGGTAGCTCAATTAATTCTGATTCTACCTGAGCTGAAATTATCACAACTTGAGCATTTTCCACCGCAGCAATATTGCGGACTTTTTCAACCCAGTCATTTCCACTAGCTAAATCATCCTCAGACACATTAGCAGCATAAATTATCGGCTTAGAAGTTAACAGATTTAAAGGCTTAATTAAAAAATATTCATCTTCATTTAAGTCAGCCATTCTCACCGACTTACCTTCATTTAAAATCCCCTCTAATTTTGTCAAAACTTCCAACTCTGCCTGAGCATCTTTACTGGTACGAGCTTGTTTTTTAGTCCGTTCAATTCGGCGTTCAACTTGAGCTAGATCCGACAAAGCCAACTCTAAATTAATTACCTCAATATCTCGCACTGGATCGACAGAACCAGAGACATGAATAATATCCTCACTATCAAAACAACGGACTACCTGAACAATAGCATCCACCTCTCGAATATTAGACAAAAATTGATTCCCTAATCCCTCTCCTTTACTAGCACCTTTAACCAAACCAGCAATATCAACAAACTCAATTCTAGTAGGAACAGTTTGAGCAGAATTAGAAATTTTAGTCAGCACATTTAACCGCTCATCTGGCACCGACACCACACCAACATTGGGCTCAATTGTGCAAAATGGAAAGTTAGCAGCTTCCGCTTTAGCATTAGCAACTAAAGCATTAAATAAAGTAGATTTTCCGACGTTGGGTAGTCCGACAATTCCAGCTCTGAGCATAAATTTAAGTCAAAAGTAAAAAATCAAAAGTAAAAAGTTCAAGAAATTACAGTTTGTATTTAGATTTGAGTTACCATACAACTGCCTTATCTAGTTAGGATAGCAGAAGGAAAGAAGAATCTTGATTTCTCACCTCAAGTTTCACTTATAAATCAAGAATCAAAAAATAAAAAAATCTAGTTTGCCTTTTTTGTTAAATGAGGAGGAGCTAGGTAAATAAGCCATAAATTTTGCGATGTAGAAAAACAATTTATGAAAATAAAAATTGAATAATCTCAAGTATTTGTTGTTCAATAGTTAAGAGCGATCGCAATAGGGATGTAGAATATTATTAGCAACTAAATAAACTGAAGGAATTATTTTGCTTATCTTGTTAAATAATAAATTTTTGAAAATTTATTTATAGGAAAAGTCTAGGTTAAGTTTTGTGGAGTGAGTGATTTTTAGCTAGAAAATAAGTTAAAGTATTTTTTGATTATTAGTTATCATTTTGTCAAAAAAACTATTGTACAATGGTTAAAGAAAAAATTATCGGAACTAGAGAAGCAGCATATTTATTAGGTATTTCAACTCAACGTTTGCGAGTATTATTAGCTCAAGGTAGGGTCAAAGGTGCTTACAAGGAAAAAGGCTTCTGGAAAATCCCCATTTATGGGCCAGAAGATCGTGAAATGCCAGTAATTGTTCCTGGTACCAGAGGACCGAAAGGTATTTGGTGTAAGCGGAGGCGTACTAAACCGACTATGATTCATGTTAATCAGCATATCATTCAGCGCAATGCAAATCACCCACTAAAAGATATCAAACCAGTAGTTTCTGTGAAGCAGACTAATCACAATAACTATGGTTATCAACTAGAAATCAAAGGTCCTTGTCGAATTGTTTATCGACCTCACAACCCGGCTGGATGTGGAGCTCATTTGTGGATTGATACTTATAGTCCGGTGCAATTTGTAGATACGAATTTTAATCCGGTTACTGCTAATCGAGCTTATAAATACATATAGTAGATAAGTTAAGTAAGTAAATAAAATTGAGATTTTTTGCCATACTTGTCGTGATAGGCTGATAGTTACAGTCAAAAAAATTAACGACAGATGGATAGTGCTGTGAAAAATCAAGCCCTTGTAGATGCTTTGGTCAAAAATCTGCCGGAGGACGCATCTGAAGCTCAAGTTAATCAGATTTTTGCTTCTGAATTATTCAAGTTTTTAGGTTTTGAACTAAATGAGCAGGTACCTTCTTTTCCTACAGGAAGTGGTACTGATGCTGTTGATTATGCTCTCCGTCATAGTACGGAAAATGATATATTTTCCCAAACAAAGACTAATCCAGATATTCTCGTAGAATCGAAAGCTAGGAATGTGAATTTAGCTCCAGATTCGACACAATATAAAAAGACAGTCGTACAAAGTGACATACTCCCGACACTGAGACTAGCAGAGCGTGCGGGCTTCTCAGGGACTCTACTATGTAGACATAAACTGAGCTAACAAGGAATGCCCTTCCTCTTCAATTGATGCGCGAATAGGTTTAATTGAGTACCTTGATCGGCTTCAAATTTGACTGGTGGCAGCAAGTCTTTAATCAATGCTTTGGCTCTATTTTTAATATTAATTGCAGCATTTAAGTCTCTACCAATTGATAGATTACAGTTAGGGCAATTATGCTGTCTGTGAGTTAAAGTTTTCTTTACTTTATTACCACATCTGCTACATTCAACAGATGTTCCATGAGGTTTAACTTCTACAATTAACTGACCAGCTTTTTCGGCTTTGTTAGTTAATATAGTATTAAATTGACCCCAACCTGCATCATGTATAGACTTAGCTAATCTAGACTTAGCCATACCTTTTATATTCAGTTTCTCAACTGCTACAATATCGTAATTGGATAATAATTGATTAGCCGTTTTGAAATGAAAATCTTTTCTCGTATCAGCTACTTTT
>NZ_JAAHHG010000173.1 GCF_010692555.1 Okeania sp. SIO3B5
AACAAAAACCGAAATTTAGTGGAAAAAGAGTAACAAGAGGGTTGTATAAAACCAGGGAAAATAAATTATTAAATGCAGATGTAAATGGGTCATTTAATATAATGAAAAAAGTAATTCCTGATGTCTTAGACCAGGGAATAAAGGGTTTGCCGTTTAACCCTGTAGTGGTCGAGCCACTTGCGTTCAACTGAGCTTTCAGGCTTTCTCGTTCAGTTTGAGTAAGTTTAGTTGAGCGGTATTGCAGGAGATATTGAACTATCCAACCACAACCTAGGCTATAGGGAGAGCTTTTGACTTTATAGGAGACTGCATAAGTTTGTACTTACCTCCACTTTTTCCGTTATACTTGAATTGCATCAAATATCAATTTTTTTTGAAATATAACATATATAGCACTATCATAATTGGTTAGGACATTTTTCAATCTTGTTCACGGAGCATTTCCGCACGAAAAAATCCTTTTACAGTTTGTTATTCTCTGTTCCCTATTCCCATTTCATGTAGCGCTATATATAAAGATATGAACAAAACTCTAAAAATACTGCTGAGAAATTTCAAGCAGCAAGATCGTTAGTAAATGCAATCTTATTCAATCTGGATATTTATAAAGTCCTCACAAAACGAACAGAATATTAATTACACAAATTATGAGTACAAATTCATCACAAGTAAACAAATCTGCTGTGCAAGCAGGGGGTCAACTTAGCTTCTTTGAAAAATATCTCACTGTTTGGGTAGGGTTGTGTATCCTAACAGGTATTGCACTAGGGAAAATATTTCCTGGTGTTGCCAATACATTAGATGCCATGAGCATTTATCAAGTATCCATACCCATTGCTATCTGTTTATTTTTTATGATGTATCCCATCATGGTAAAAATAGACTTTACCCAAACCAGAAATGCAGCTCGCACTCCCAAACCTGTAATTTTAACATTAATAGTCAACTGGGTAATTAAACCTTTTACCATGGTAGCATTTGCGCAAATTTTCCTCGGTTGGCTATTCCGTCCACTATTAACAGGTACAGAAATATTGCGGGGTACAGAAGTAGCATTGGCAGACTCCTACATTGCTGGAACAATATTACTTGGTATCGCACCCTGTACGGCAATGGTATTAATGTGGGGTTATCTTTCCTACAGCAACCAGGGACATACATTAGTAATGGTGGCGATTAATTCCTTGACAATGTTGTTTTTGTATGCTCCACTAGGACGGTGGTTACTGTCAGCTAATAATTTAACTGTGCCTTGGAAAACTATTGTTTTATCGGTACTAATTTATGTAGGTTTACCTCTAGCTGCTGGAATATATAGTCGTTACTGGATTTTCAAAAATAAAGGAAAAGCATGGTTTGAGCGTAAGTTTCTCAAGTATTTAAGTCCTGTTTCTACTGCTGCCTTGTTGATAACTTTAGTTTTATTGTTTGCTTTTAAGGGAGAATTAATTGTAGAAAATCCTTTTCATATTTTGTTAATAGCAGTACCACTATTTCTCCAGACTAATTTTATTTTCTTGATTACTTATGTAGCAGCTTTGAAAATGAAATTACATTATGAAGATGCTGCTCCTGCTGCTTTAATTGGAGCTAGTAATCATTTTGAAGTAGCGATCGCCACTTCAGTTACTCTATTTGGTTTGAATTCTGGGGCAGCTTTAGCAACAGTGGTAGGAGTATTAATAGAAGTGCCAGTAATGTTAATGTTGGTAGAATTTTGCAAACGTACAGCTTTTTGGTTTCCTCGCGAACCAGAAAAGGCAACATTAATTGACCCTCGTTGTTATGCGACTCCATTTGTAGGGGAGTAGGGGAGTGGCTCACACTGATTATGGCACGGATACACAGATACGGAAGCCAGTAGGGGCGAATGGCATTCGTCCGTACAGGAGTGGGGGAGTAGGGGAGTGGCTCACACGGATTATGGCACGGATGCACGGATAGGTCAGGGAGTAGGTAGGGACGTTGCATAAGGGCGTCCGTACAGGGAGTGGGGGAGCAGGGGAACTTATCCCACTATTTTTAACGCTGCTTATTTGTTTATGTAATACCAATTTGAAAAAAGAATGTTACGAATAGTAAGAGCGATAAAAAGACTTTACATGAGATGTCCCTTTGATAAAAAAGATAATTTACGCCCTAAAAAATGGTATTAAAGCCATCCATTCTGACTCCTGACTCCTGAGGACTGACTACTAAGAAATACCCTAGATATTTGTAGCAAACATTTATAAATCTGGTATAAAATGTGTTCAAAAAGCTTAATTTTTCGGAACGGGCAAGATGCCCATTCCACAATAAAACATACACTTTGATAACAGAATTCAGAAATGACAAATTTTGACCATCCTCCAAGAATTTTATTCCTATACGGGTCTCTGCGCGAACGTTCCTACAGTCGTTTGTTAGCAGAAGAAGCTGCTCGGATAATTACAGAAATGGGAGCGGAAGTGAAATTTTTTCATCCCCATGACTTACCTTTACGAGGACGAGTGGAAGATTCTCATCCAAAAGTTCAAGAGTTGCTTGAATTGAGTCAATGGTCTGAAGGGCAAGTCTGGACATCACCAGAAATGCACGGTAATATTACAGGCATTCTCAAAAATCAAATTGACTGGATTCCTTTAAGTATTGGTTCAGTGCGTCCAACTCAAGGAAAAACTTTGGCAGTTATGCAAGTGAGTGGGGGTTCTCAGTCTTTTAATGCAGTTAATAGCCTACGAATTTTGGGCAGATGGATGCGAATGTTTACTATTCCGAATCAGTCTTCTGTAGCGAAAGCTTATCAGGAATTTAATGAAGATGGAACTATGAAAGATTCAGCTTATCGCGATCGCGTTGTTGATGTTATGGAGGAATTATACAAGTTTACATTATTATTGCGAGATAAGGTTGATTATTTGACAGATCGTTATAGTGAGCGTAAAAAAAAGGAAGGAAATTAACTATGGAAGAAAAAACAACTCAACCGATAACAGAAAATTTGTGGTGGGTGATTCCAGATAAACTAGCAGGAGTTCGCAAACCAACGGCAGAAGAGTTACCAGAATTAAAGAAGCTAGGTATTGGTGCAATAGTCTCTTTGATGGATGATCCTTCTAACTTAGAGCTTTACAAACAAGTAAACTTACCTCACTTGTGGTTGCCTACCAAAGGAGGAACTGCACCAAGTCGGGAACAAATTAAACAACTACAGGATTTTATTGATAGTCAAAACAATGGTGTTATAATTCATTGCAGCAATGGCAGAAGACGAACAGCTACTGCTCTTGCGGGGTATTTGATTATTTCTGGTTCATCTTATGATGAGGCAATGGAAATTATTTCAACTGCAAACCCAGAAATTGATTTACGGGAATCTCAAAGTAGCTTTTTACAGACTTTGGCAAAAAATTAACTTGTTTAAGAGGTTAAAAAGCTGGATACTATCATGCAATTTGCCCCTACAGATAGTGTATTATCTAATAATTTGCCTAAGTCCTGAGCTAGTTAAGAAAAAAGACAATTTGGTGTTGGTGCATTGTCATGGTAGTGCTTTGTAATTATTTTTATTATGAGACACTACAGTGGGAGCATCTTCCTCCCCTACTATGCTATTCACTATTGCTATGTAAAACTATCGAAAATTTAAAGGAGGAAAAATATAGCAATGCGTATCGGAATAAATGGATTTGGTCGCATGGGAAGGTTGGCACTGCGTGCAGCTTGGGAATGGCCAGAACTAGAGTTCGTTCACATTAATGAAATCAAAGGAGGTACGGCAGCAGCAGCACATTTACTTAAGTTTGATTCTGTACATGGCAGGTGGTTGCCGGAAGTAGAAGCAACAGGCGAACAGGTAATAATTGATGGTAAACCTCTTAGTTTCAGTGAATATTCTCAACCCGGTGAGGTGCCTTGGGAAAATTTTGGTGTCGATCTTGTGTTGGAATGTTCTGGCAAGTTTAGGACTCCAAGTACTCTCGAACCTTACTTTCAGCATGGTGTCAAAAAGGTAATTGTGGCAGCACCAGTTAAAGAAGAAGCTTTAAATGTAGTCATGGGTGTTAACGATAATCTCTATGAACCTGAAAAACATCACTTACTCACCGCAGCTTCTTGTACTACTAACTGTTTAGCTCCAGTGGTAAAAGTGATTCACGAAGGATTGGGAATTAAACATGGAATTATTACTACTATTCATGACAATACTAATACTCAAGTTATTGTTGATGCACCTCATAAAGATTTGCGTCGTGCCAGAGCTACGAGTATTTCACTGATTCCGACTACGACTGGATCGGCAACAGCGATCACATTAATTTACCCAGAACT
Source organism: Okeania sp. SIO3B5 (assembly GCF_010692555.1). Taxonomy (GTDB): domain Bacteria; phylum Cyanobacteriota; class Cyanobacteriia; order Cyanobacteriales; family Microcoleaceae; genus Okeania. The sequence continues at coordinate 4,315 of NZ_JAAHHG010000173.1, forward strand.
TAAGGGTAAGTTGAATGGTTTAGCGGTGCGGGTTCCTTTGTTAAATGCTTCTTTGACAGATTGTGTATTTGAAGTGGTTCGCCCTACTTCGGTGGCAGAAATTAACAACTTACTAAAAACTGCATCCGAACAAGAACCCCTAAAAGGAATTTTGGGTTATGAAGAACGTCCTTTAGTTTCCATTGACTATAAAGATGACCCCCGTTCTTCTATTATTGATGCTCTTTCAACAATGGTAGTAGATGAAACTCAAGTGAAAATTTTGGCTTGGTATGATAATGAATGGGGTTATGCTAATCGTATGGTAGAGTTAGCTCGAAAAGTTGCTCTGAAACAGAGGGAGTAGGGAGTAGGGGAGTAGGGGAGTAGGGGAGTAGGGGAGTAGGGGAGTAGGGGAGTAGGGGAGTAGGGGAGTAGAAAAACAACCGTACCTCAGTAATATCATGTCCGGTTGAATACTTACACTTTGGAGTCAGGAAGGCAGGAGGCAGGAGGCAGGAGGCAGGAGGCAGAAGGGAAGAAAAGGCCCTCATGAGAAAAAGTTTTTTATCACTAATTATCCGGACATGATATAACTTGATAAACACTATAAATCAATACGGTTTCCTAGGTCATGCTGCGCAAACAGATAATACCAAAACTTATAAATCGATCTATAGACTTATGTATTTTCCTTCTTCCTTCTTTATTCTTTCTTCTTCCTTCTTCAAAAAACCCTTAACTGAACTTTATTGCACTATAAATCAAATAAATAAGGAGAAAAATATGGCTGAAGTTTCTATTACTATGAAAGATATTTTTAAGCAGAGAGCAATTCCAATTATAGAGAATTTCCTTGCTACTGATAATTTGTTTGAAAATTTAGAAAGAGATGAAATGGTTGAAATTATATTCGATACTTTTCTGAGAAATTGTTCTATAAAAGAATTACAAGAAATGACTGAGGAAATACTTAGTGATAGAATCAGACGTATATTGGGAGGACAAGTATTATTTAGATTACTGAGTGATTTAACACCTAAAGAAATAGAAGAGTTTGATGCAGCAGTTCGAGATATGAGGAAAAGCTGGTAATGGGATATTTATTAGATACAAATATTCTCTCTTCTCTTATTAAACAAGATTCTCGACTATTGGTTCGGCTTGATAATGTTCATTATAGACGAGAGAATCTTTTTATAAGTTGTATTAACTATCTTTGAAAGTAAGGGAGGTTTATTAGCAATTAATTCCCAGAAAAAGTTAGCTATTTTGGAGGATTTGTGTAAAAATAATATCAAGATTTTGTTTTTAGACAAGATAGAAATAATTAATATCGCCTCTGGCATTTATGCGAATTTAAGGCGAAAAGAAACACCCATACAAGCTCCTGATATTCTGATTGCAGCTACAGCAATTTATCATAATCTGGTATTAGTTTCTAATGATTCAGATATGTTAAGAATTGAAGGTTTAATTGTAGAAAATTGGTTACAGCAATCCTAAATTAGGTTGTAAGATTATATCGTAGGAGTTTAGTATCCAAATCCCTACAGTTTTTTTTCACGAATGATTTCATATTGTAATAGTTTTTAATTAAAATCATGGTTTCTACCGCAAGTTCTAGTATAAAAAATTATGCCCTAGTCACCCTTGCTTACTGGGGTTTCACCATCACTGATGGTGCTTTGCGAATGTTGGTGCTACTCTACTTCTACAAAATTGGCTACACTCCGCTAGAAATAGCCTTTTTGTTCTTATTTTATGAAGTTTTTGGCATCTTTACTAATTTTTTCGGCGGTTGGCTCGGTTCACAGTTTGGATTAAGAGTGACTCTTTACAGTGGTCTTGGATTACAAGTTTTCGCCCTAATTATGCTTTCATGGGTAAACCCAAGTTGGGCACAATGGTTAGCAGTGTCTTATGTGATGGTAGCACAAGCATTTTCTGGTATTGCTAAAGATTTAACGAAAATGAGTTCTAAAAGTGCTATTAAGTTAGTTGTGCCTGAAGATGCTGAATCATCTCTATTTAAGTGGGTGGCGGTGTTAACTGGTTCAAAGAATGCTCTGAAAGGAGTTGGCTTTTTTGTAGGTAGTGCGCTGCTGACATTATTTGGATTTGTCAATGCTCTGTGGATAATGGCAGGAGGATTATTTTTAATTCTGTTCACCAGCATAATGTTGCCAGAAGACATGGGCAAAATTAAGCAGAAGGTAAAGCTCAAAGAACTTTTTTCTAAAAGTGAGGAAATTAATATTCTTTCTGCTGCTCGCTTCTTTTTATTTGGTTCCCGTGATGTCTGGTTTGTAGTAGGATTACCTGTTTTCCTGGAAGGTACTTTGGGTTGGTCTTTTTATCAAGTTGGTGGATTTATGGCTTCTTGGGTGATTGGATATGGTATTATTCAATCTTTAGCACCGACTCTTATACAGAAGTTTGGCTCTGGTGAACCTCCACAGTCAAAAACTATTCAATTTTGGACGTTTACATTGACTGGTATTCCCGGCGCGATCGCTCTGACGTTACAATTTGGTTTACCTGCTAACTGGGTTATTGTTAGTGGTTTGATGTTATTTGGCATAGTGTTTGCTTTTAACTCTGCTGTTCATTCCTACCTAGTCTTGGCATTTACTGATGATGACAAAGTAGCTTTAAATGTTGGCTTCTATTATATGGCTAATTCTGGTGGTCGTCTTGCGGGTACAGTTTTATCTGGGTTGATTTATCAGATATTTGGTTTAGTTGGTTGTCTGTGGGTATCGATGTCCTTTGTGTTAGCAGCAGCTTTAGTTTCCTTGAAGTTACCCGATCCTCAACCAAGTAAAGCTATTGCTTGGACAGCTGGTGGGGGAGATTAATCAGTTATCAGTTATCAGTTATCAGTTATCAGCAGGACTTATGCAGTCAAGTAGGTTGAGTAGAATGATAGTGAAACCTAACCAAATTCCAATTTGAATGGTGTTGTGTTGGGTTATTATATCAAATCCGGATAACTACTAGACATCTCCAGAAAAGAGGGAGTAGGGAGTAGGGAGTAGGGAGTAGTGGGAAAGAATTGATAGAGCATATTTCGGGCAAATGAGGTACAAGCTTGAATGGTAAAATCATTGTAGTGCGGGCATCTTGCCCGCGACAGGTGTACCTCATAATAACGGAAACCACTGTAATTTCTTTGCGATACTTGATTTTATTTTTTATTATTGGAGATGTCTACTATACCCAAGTAAGTCATTGCGACTGTAACGGAGTGGAAGGAAGCAATCTCAGGGGTGTCACGAGATTGCTTCCTATCGTCGCAATGACCGTGGATTTGATATTACTTTTAACTGTTGATTTGATTAGCGATCGCATATTGTCAAAATTCCTTTTTCTGAACCTATTGGAGATATAAACCCATTTCTTCCTAATGTTGTTTCGCCAATAATTTGACAACTACCAGTTAGTCGTCTGATTACTATAGGAAGAAATCTGCGAGTATTACAATCAATTTGCACAGCCATATAAACTTGTTTCATTCCATCATTTTCCTCCTGGTCATATTGCTTTAATATTTCTGCTCCCCACAAATTATCGCCCAGGTATTCAATGTTTTTCAACTAGCTTTTAAGCCAACGAGTTGCACTGTTCGGTTACTACCAATCGCCCTCTATCTAAATCTCACAAGCTTCCGTGCGAGGATAAAGATCCCAATGCCAATTCAAATGTCCTGGTCTTTGCGGAAAGTGTCCTACAGGCAAAGTATTCATGTTTTTTGCATTTGTTTCCAAATTCAATTTATCTTGACTTAACCAATTTCCATTTCGTCGCCAGCCCATTTTATCGGCAAAAGCTTTCCAGATTTTTCCTTCATACCCACCAGTTTGTCCCAATTCTCGATAAATTTGTCTTTGAATAGAAAAACCAAAACGTCTATCGCTGTATCTTAGCCACAAATTTTCAATAGTCTGTAAATCTTGGCAAGGAAAGTTTTGTATGTCTTTTATTCTTAAATTTCCTTCCTCTTTTCGTTCTGCAACCTGTAACATAATATCCCAAGTTTCTTCGTCTGCTTTTCCAAATTGTTTGGTTGCTAATAAGCTCTCTAATTTTGTATAATCAATATTACTTTTTGACAATAATTGTGTGTCGTCAAGTTTTTGTTCATTCTTTTTGTTATCCTCAAAAGTTGGCAATTCCCTATTTTTTTGAAAGCTAAAATTCATTATAATAGCAGTCAAAATCATTAGAATTACTATCATGCCAGTTTTTGTTAAATTCAGATATTTATAAATATAAATTACTGTAAATTTTACCTTTTCATACAAGGAATTAGTAACTGAAAGTTTTTGATTAATGTCAAATAATACTTGTGTTTTGGTTTTCTTTCGTAAACTTTCCCAGGTGGGAGGTTGCGCTTCTGCATTTTGACAAAAAATTATTGGTAGCCAGCTAATCCCTGGAAATTCTTGGTTTTTTTCATCTTCTAGTTTGCCTCGCGTGTGTCGCACTGACATATACAAAGACTTGTTATTAGAAAAATCTGTGAGGAAATATTCTAAAAATTTTTTTGCTACTTCATCAGGTACTACTTCCCGCATAACAATGCTCTGAGGTAGGTTTAACTCTGCTAGTTGATTGGCTAATCCTAAACCGTCACAAGAATTGAATATTGCTAACTGTAATCCTTGAGCGATCGCCTCTTTCATGGCATTTTTTAAATCCTCAATACTGAGACTTTCATTATCATTAATTTTAAACTTTCCTATTTTACCATTTTCTAGAGTTGAGCTGTGACCTGCAAAAAAGAAAATATCCCAACCTATTTTTTGCCTGAGATAATCTAACAGTTGTTTTTTTGTAGGTTTTTCCAGGGTTTTTATGTAGGCATTACGACTTTCTAAATTTTCTAATACTTGTCGATCGAATTTAATATCAATATTGTGACTATTTCCAAACACTGCCAAAATTTTTACTCGGGAATTATAACTAGAATTTGGTTTAGTATTTCGCTGTTCAGTTTTGGGGAATGCTAGAGAGATTTCGGAATTTTCATATTCTTTTTCAAACAATTCCCATGCTGACCAAGGTAGTCGTTGTAACTCTGGGTTATCTGTTGTAATTATGACTCTAATTTCATCATCTGGGTTTAAATTTACCATCAAAGGTTTTAAGATTTTTTCTGGCCATGATTTTTCAGGTAAATTTAGCCATTCATTGAATTTTTCTTCTAAATTTTTTGCCAATTCTAAGATTTTTTCTGGCGATGATTTTTCAGGTAACTTTGCCCATTCATTGAATTTTTCTTCTAAATCTTTTGCTGATTCGTCGCCAAATGTTACAGCTCCTTTTCCATGTGCTTTTATGCGCGGATTATTTCTAGTGCTACTCCTAACACCCTTAACCCATTTTGTATAATCTGACTGCCAGTTTTGCAGCAGTTTCTGAATATTTAGATTAACTGCTGATGGCAACCTACCGACATTACTAAATATCTTCTCAAATGGATATTCATCTTTTTTGATTTCCACCTTCACTGGAAAACCTTGTTGAAAATCACCTTCGATTATTGTCAGAATAATTTGTTTTTTCATGGCTCAGAAATTTTCTGTAATACTAATATCTTGCAGAGTTAATTTTACACTAAAGTTTTCTTCAGGCTCAACAGCAAATTCTAGAAGGATAGCTTTATCTTTACTATTTGTTTGCTTCTGTAAATTTGGCACTGGGTCTCCATATTCATCCAAAATTGTTACTTGCAAACCTTCTGGTAAAGGTACAACATCTCCAGATGGAAAAACCCAGACTCTTACGCCTATTTCTTCATCTTTTGGTGTCTGTTGAACAATCAACTTGACTGTTTGTTGGTCTCCTAAATGAATTAACTTTGTTGTTGGCTCTATTTCTTCTAAATCTTCAGTGCTATCTGACCTACAACTGCCTCTTTTATATCTTTGTAATGCTTCCTCTATTTGTGATTTTAAAAAACGTCCTTGTGGGTCTGTTGGATACAGCTCAAGAAACTCATCAACTTCATAAGAACATAATTGAATCTCAGTCGAGGACTTAGACAATATAAATTTTTGAAAAATTTCAGGTAATTTTAAATATTTTTGATTAGTTTCCTCTTCTTTTTCTTTTTCAACAATATCTTCCCATTTTAATTGTAAAACCTTGCAAAATATCTTAAACGCTTTTTGATTAATATAAAGTGGTTTGCCTCCCTTTCCTGATACAAACCTTTTCCAAGTAGATTGAGAGCATCCGTTTGGGTAATCATCACCTTCTTTCCAGAATTCATCGTTGATTCTAGCCGCACTTTCTAGCCATTCGTGACTATCAAATGGCCATCCAAAGTCGTCTTGTATTTTTCTTACGGCTTGTCGAATTTGCAAAAATCCATCTTCAGAAGCCTTAAGAGAGTCTTTTTTCATACATTATATTTTTGATTTTGTCAAGATCAGTTAAGCTCAGTTAAGCTCTGATCTTAACTGAGCTGGCAACTTTTATCTACTTAAGAGACTATGTAAAAGGAAGCGCAATAAATCTAAACCGGTTTATTGAGCTTCAATAAACTTTTACGGAGAATCAATTTTATGGCTAACAACAAAGACTCACGTTACGACGTTAAAACTGAAGGTAATGCCTACAACCCTTTTGGTGCAGGTTATAAGGCTACTGTCCGGGACAATAAAACGGGTAAGACCTATACCGGTTCTGGTTCTAGCCCTGAAAAAGCTCGTGATGCTGCGTGGCGGAATACACCCAAAAATTAATAACTAGCCAGCCTTATTACTGGCGTCAACCAGCTCGAAAAAAAATACCAGAAGGAAGCCAAAGGGAATCCTTCTGGCAAACTACCCTCCAAAATAAGGAGGGCTATATTAACCTAAAAATATTGTATAACTATGTCAGATTATTTTGGTTTAGACTTAACCGATAGTCCTGAATCTAGTAATATAATTTTACCTTTTACTGGACAATCACCAGAGGACATCGTGTCTCAACTATGTAACGCCTAAATTTCAGAACCCCTCGCTTCCTCAACTTGAACGGTATCAGGTGTTAAATCTCGCCATCTAAACCTTTGAGAAAATTGATGTGATTTCCCTTCCACAATATCCGCTGCAATTTCTCCTAATAAAGGTGCCATTTTAAACCCATGTCCGCTGCCACCGCTACTCACAGAAAGACCTTTAATTTCTGGATGGTTATCTATCCAGAAGTGTCCGTCAAGGGTATCAGTATATAAACATCTACGAGTATACACCAAAGGTGCATCTACCAATTCGGGGAAAGTCATCTTCAGAAAAGACCGCATCTTCTCTACTTCATCATCCTTAATTCGGCGATCGCTATTTTCGGGATGAAGAGGTACGCCACTAGAATGTTTAGCTATTTTGACAACACCATATTTAGGCAAAAAAGGAAAACCATACCAACCAGAATTAGAAATATCGGCTGCAAAAACACTCAAATAGGGCGACGAAAAGTATTTAGGGTTTTGAGGTTTTAACCAAAAAACAGGATGACCAGTTGTTTTCATGTAAGGTTGTAGTTCTGGCAAAAGATAGGGAGTATTCGCACCTGCTGCTACCAGCGCATGACCGCATTGAAAAGTATTTCCCTCTCTAGTTTTGACTCCTTGTAGCTTCCCATTTTCCACAATCAAACTTTCTGCGGTTTGCCCTTGGTAAATTTCAACACCTAAAGAACAAGCATACTCAGTTAGTTTTTCTACTACCAGTGAAGATTCTACATAACCTGCTTTCGGATTAAAATTAGCATCTATGTAAACCGAGTTATTCACCATTGGAAAACGTTCTTTAATACTTTCAGCATTCATTCTGTCTGGAGAATAACCACTTTCGATGAGATTTTGGTAACTAAATTTTTCAAAGCTGTGGCGATCGCTTTCTATTTTATCTTTACACAACATTAAAAAACCTACTTCGTGATATAATTCATCCCCAAAAAAATCATTCCATTCTTTCCAGCGGTCAATACATATTTCTGCCATGCGGAAATATTCTTTATCAGTACCATATTCCATACGGACAACTTTAGTAATATCAGTAGAAGCTGCTAGATGATGGGGAATGGTATCTGGGTTAATAACTGCCACTTTATATTTTCTTTTGGCTAATTCTACAACAGCAGTAATACCAAAAATGCCGCTACCTACAATTAGAAAATCATATTTTGTATTGGGATTTTTCATTAGTTTCTATTTTTGTAGACTAATTCCTGCGTCATACTTACCGAATAATTAATAATTAATAATTAATAATTAATAATTAAATAATTCTGGTTTAAAGCCTCCCCTTTTAAGGGAAAAAAAAGCGGTCGAGGGATGGCGAGGTCTCGGAGCCATATCCAATCGACCAAGAGAAGAAATAATGTTTCCTTATATTCAATCAAGAACGGTTTTAACCAGAGGTAATTATCCATTATCCATTATCAATTAATGAACCAGAGTTTTGTAAGACTTAAAATATAATTGTCTGCCATAATATATTCTCATGTTAGTGAGCTTGGACTGTTCACATAAGAATTTTAAGATAGCAATTAATTCGGGATTTTTACCTACTAAAACTTGCGGACAAGAGTACATTGGAAACGGGCGGTGCGAAAATTTATTATTAATCATAGTAACAGAGGACAACTAAAGTTGTCTAGTCCAAACAATTCCCTTGTTTTCATGTCCCGGTTCAAACACGGGGAACTTCAACGTTGCTTTTCGGTAAAATAAAATACTTCGGATTAAAATCCGACTCCTCGCCTTTGATCCATCCCTTAAAAGACGATGGCTTTCATGCTCCCGTGTTATTTAGGTAATTTTGTATCCGCTCAGTAAATTGAAATTGGGGGTAAATAACAGCTTGACAAGAACTATGATTATTTAGAGAAAATCATAGATTTATGTAGATAATCGTAGGTTTCTAAGAATGGATACCAAAAGACGTAGTGCCATAGACAATTTTTTTAAAATGTTTTAATTATTCTCGACTTCCAAAATATGAGTTTGTGTACTATATTAACTTGGACTGGTTCCATAAAAACTATCTAAATAGCTTAAATTCAAGCGAAAAAAAATCTATGGTGAATCTCTCTTTAGAAACAATCAGGGCAAAATTTAGGAGAATATTAATATATGGTATTGGAGTTAAACTTCTTGGATATTATGAAAAGTTAATTCCTAAATATTCCTTAATTGGCGATACAGCATTTTTTGACCCTAAACAATTTGACTGGACTACTGAAGTAGAAGCAAATTGGGTATTGATTCGGAAAGAATTAGATGAACTCCTCAAATACCGAGATAATTTACCAAATTTCCAAGACATTTCTCCAGACCAAGCTGATTATACTAGCCCTGATGATTTATGGAAAACTTTTTTTATGTATGGGTATGGTATTAAATCAGAAAAAAATTGTCAAAGATGCCCAGAAACAACTCGTTTAATCGAAAAAATTCCGGGGATGAAAACAGCATTCTTTTCAATTTTATTACCTGGTAAACATATTCCCGAACATCGAGGTCCTTACAAAGGAGTTGTTCGTTATTTACTAGCATTAAAAGTACCTGAACCAAAAGAAAAATGTCGCATTCGGGTGGGTGATGAAACCCGTAATTGGGAAGAAGGAAAAAGTATGATGTTTGATGATTCTTTTCCCCATGAAGCTTGGAATGAAACTGACGGTGTCCGTGTAGTTTTATTCTTAGACATAATGAGACCAATGCGTTTTCCACTTTCAGTTTTTAATGAATTATTTATGAAACTCATCGCAATTTCTCCCTATATTCAAGATGCCAATATTAATCAGAAACATTGGGCAGACCGTTTAGAAAAATTGTTTGCACAGGAACGTGAAAAAGAGAAAGTTTAAAGTTTAAGAAGGCAGAAGGCAGAAGGCAGAAGGCAGGAGGCAGGAGGCAGGAGACAGGAGGCAGAAGGCAGGAGGCAGGAGGCAGGAGACAGGAGGCAGGAGGCAGAAGGAAGAAGGAAAAATATTGTGTTGTCTGAGTTTTAAGCTCTCGAACTCTCCTAACTTTTCCTTCGACTGCCATAAACTAAAGTAGTCAAACTGACCAGGAAAAATATGCCCGACTATTCTGTTACGATGGCAATAATTTTTCTTGTATCCCAAATCAATAATAACCATAATAGCTATAACTTTCTTTCTATGATTATTATTGATTGATGCCTTCAACTAGATTCTAAACTTGATTATTCTTTAAAATTCAGAAGTTAAGTAAGGCGATCGCTATTTTTTTTTGCTAGAGGTAAACTTTAAATTTTCAGCTCTTTTATATTGATAATATTTACCGACTTATTAATAATTAATAATTAATAATTAAATAATTAAGGTTTAAGGTCTCCCCTTTTAAGGGGAAAAAAAGCGGTCGAGGGATGGCGAGGTCTCCTCGCTGTCCGACCATCGACCAAGAGAAGAAATAATATCTCCTTATATTCAATCAAGAGCGGTTTTAACCAGAGGTAATTATCAATTATCCATTATCCATTAATGAATGCCCTTTTTGTTCTAGATATAAAGTGCTTTGTATCTTAAAATAATAACAAAAAAATAATTATAAATTATTCATATGTTTTAAGTAACTTATACTTACAGCACTTTTTAGCATAGTGAGGTACATTTTTAAGGCTAATATTTTTTTCCCTACTCCCTACTCCCTACTCCCTACTCCCTACAGTCCTAAAATTTTGTACTTCATCAACTCGAAAACTGCTGTAAGTTTATTTAATCAAAAACAAAACTAAAAAAATATATTTGGAGCAGTAGTGGGTTACGATTTTGACGCAATAATTATTGGCAGTGGTGCAGGAGGAGGAACAATTGCCCATACTCTAGCAAAAGCTGGTAAACGAGTTCTGCTAGTGGAACGTGGCCCTAGATTTAGTGATGTTGAAGCCTTTCAAGATGAGCAACGAATGCTGATTAATAAAGAAGCTTTTGACGATCGCCAAATTCAAGTCAATGAACGTACCGCTCAACTTCACATTGGAGGAATATTAGGTGGTGGAACATCCCTATATCGAGGGGTACTTATGCGTCCAAGTCCCTACGATTTCCATCCAGGTAAATTTTATGACAAGTGGTTACCCCGTCATTTATGGGATTGGCCGATAGCCTATGATGATATGGCTCCCTACTTCAACCAGGCAGAAGCTTTATTTAATGTCGCCGGGGATAAACCACACAAAATGTTGAATATTGGTACGCCAAGTAATGGTTATCCGGCAACAGTTCCACCACTCGAACCAATTAACCAACAATTAGAAAAAGGTATCAAAGCTGCAGGACTAACTCCATTTCATCTTGCCTTCGGTATAAACTTCGATACTTGTCTACGTTGTCCTAAATGTCCTGGTTTCTATTGCCCCAATGAATCTCGTGCTTCTACAGTGATGCGTACTATTGATCAGGCAACCCTTAATTACAACCTCAAAGTTCAAACTCTTACAGAGGCAGAACGTTTAGTTACTAATACCAGTCAAACAGTTACTGCTATTCGCCTTCGTTGTCGCAAAACTGGCACAGTTGAGGAACTCACAGCCAAAATTTATATTCTGTCTGCTGGAGCATTGGGTAGTCCAGTTATTCTGATGAAGTCTGGTTTAACAGGGCGTAGCGGACAAGTAGGGCGGAATTATATGTATCATTGTGGTGCTTTAGTGGCGGGATTGTTCAAACAATCTACTGGTGGGGTGGATAAATTTATTAAACAGTTAGGGTAATTAACTGTTAAACTTAAACTGTAGAAAATAGTTGTCAAACGTAGAAAAGTATTGTAATATTAAACAGTTAATAGAAAGCGTAAATTTAGGCAATAAATGATTTCGATCATTATAGTAATCACGGGCGAGGGCAACAAAATTTGAGTAGACAGACCCATGAAAGTTGTTGACAGACATATAATTAGACGAACACATAACTTTTGGCAGGTGTGCGATGAGTTAGCCAATAAGATCGAAAAACTTATATAACTTAGCTAACTATCACTGTCGTCAGCATTTTTTCACGACAGGTAAAAGTCTCTCGCTAACTAAACTGTACCATGCCACCAAAGATAGCGATGCCTATAGAGCATTACCAACTAAAGTATCAAAACAAATAATAAAGTGCTTGATTGCAACTTGGCGTGGTTATTTTCAGGCAATCAAAGAATGGTCAAAACATCCACAAAAGTTTTTGGGCAAACCAAAAATACCAAAGTATAAGAATAAAACTCAAGGTAGGAATGTAGTTATATATTCATGCATAATCAGTTTATAAAGCCCCTTTGAAAGATGGTATTTGTCACTTATCGATGAGTGAGATTAAAATACCTGTAATTGTTGAAACTGTAGTTGAAGTCAGGATAGTACCTGCGACCGGCTGCTATGTAATTGAAGTTGTGTATGAAAAAACTGAACAACCACGGATACAGTCTACATATATAGCAGGAATAGATTTAGGGATTGACCGATTAGTTGCTCTATCTACAAATAAGCCTGGTGTAAAACCACTGCTGATTAATGGGAAGCCGCTAAAAAGCGTCAATCAACTATATAACAAGCGAAAAGCTAAATATCAAAGTGCGCTCAAAGGCCAAAAAAAAACGAGCCGTAAGATTGAAGCATTAACCTATCACCGAAATCGTTTTGTTTCCAATTATCTGCATAACACCAGTAAATTAGTGGTTGAGTATTTAACCACAAATAATATTGGTACTGTAGTCATAGGCAAAAATGATAACTGGAAACAAGGTGCAAACATCGGTAAAAAAAATAATCAAAACTTTACCCACATACCCCATTATAAGCTAATTCAACTGATAACTTATAAATGTCAACTTGCTGGGGTCAAAGTAATTGAAACTGAAGAAAGTTACACCAGTAAAACTTCAGCACTGGACTTAGAAAAACCTTGTCAACATGGAACTTATGTAGGTAAACGAGTCAAACGTGGTTTATTCAGGAGTGCAACAGGTAAAGTAATTAATGCCGATATCAATGGCAGTCTTCAAATTATCAGAAAGAAATTCCCAGAGGCATTTACTGCCGAGGGAATAGTGAGCTGTGCCGTACAGCCTGTATTGGTTAATCCAATATCAAGATAAAAGCTGTTTCATTTTTCTACAGTTTTTTTCGTACGGTTTACAGACCTCTATCTTGGTTCTAAAGAATTTCCACATAAATTAGGGTTAGCTCAAGCTGTACCTATTCCCGGACTTCTTTCTCTACAAGAAAATTTTCCTGTGCCAATTCCTCAACCCATCGCCGAATTTTTGTTGAAGCGGATGTTGGTAATAACTGGTATTGTGGAAGATTTACCCCAACAGGAAAATAGGATAGAAGTTGATAAGGATGGGAAAATTCGTCTGTTCCACAAATTTCATTCTTATGATGTTTTTCGTTCTCGGTATTACATGACTAAGTTAAAACGGGTATTTCGGTCGGCAGGAGCGGTATTATGCTTTGGGGCAATGGGTGATAAGGATGATATTCATACATCCCATCAGGTAGGTACAACTCGCTTTGGTAAAGATCCAAATACATCTGTGCTTGACGAACACTGTCGTTTACATGACCATGAAAATGTCTTTGTTGTGGATGGTGGTTTTATGCCAAATGCTTTGGGTGTTAGTCCAGCTCTGACTATTGCAGCTAATGCTCTGAGAGTTGCAGATACTATATTACAAAAAGCCATAATTTGAATTTGTGGCCTCATGGCGATCGCATTTCCCTAACTATTCCCCAAAATGTGATCGCCGACCCAATTTAACTAAGACTTAAGATTATACAAAGCTGAGGTCAGCCTCAACAAATGCTCCATTTGTAAACTGAGCAATTAAGTCATTATTAGCACTTAAGAAGATTGCGGTGTTATCGGAGTTGAAGAAGTAGTCTCCCAAAGTACCAGTCAGTTCAATCATATCTCGACCTGTTTGGAACTCTTGGATATCTGCAAAGTCGCTATTACCACCGAAAGAGTAGAAAACATTGCTTCCATCACCTAGAACAATAGTATCTCGGCCATTATTTCCATTGATGATGTCAATCTCACCTGCGCCGGGGTTAGCACTGTTTAGATCGACCCCTGTTAAACGGTCTCGACCTCGACCACCGAATATGCGGTCATTTCCAGCACCACCAACAAGAGTATCCCTTCCACCTTCACCCCGGAGTTCGTTCTCTTCCCCATCACCTACTAACTCATCACCTTGGGAGGTTCCGGTAATATCGACAAAGTTAACAACATTAAAGTCAAGATTGCCTAGTCCAGGAAGATTTTCAACAGTGAAGGTTTCCTGGGCCAAGTTAGCTATAAAAGAAGTTTGACCGCTAATTCCTGTGGAACCATCAATGGCGTTATCTCTTCCTTGGGCCCCAATAATGGTTTCGATTTCTAGAATATTGTCTGTGATCGGTAGATAACAAGTCTT